>JANYAW010000404.1 GCA_025361105.1 Rhodocyclaceae bacterium
CTCGCACCAGTACTGCGATCCAGGGCATGCACTGCACCGCTGTCATCCGACACATAAACGTATTTCGCGTCGATATCGAGCCCCGCTGAGGAAGACATATCGCGCGACCAAAGCACGTTGCCGTTAGTCCGATCAAAGCACGAAACCTTGCCCTGATAGGTGGCCGAACAAACCGTGCCGGCATTGACCGTCGGACGACTGGTGACATCGGCGATGCGTTCCAATTCGGTAGCGCCTTTAGGTTGCGTGACGGTGCCTTCCCACAGCACAACACCGTTTTGATTGCTAATCGCCACCAACTTGCCGCCGGGGAAACCAGCTAGCGTCGCGTTGCCGTCAACCTGTACGCCGACGTTGGAACGCAACACTAATGCGGGCGTCGATCGCTGATACAACCAGCGGCGCTTACCAGTCTGTGCATCGAAACCATTGATACGTGAATCACCTGAACGAACGATGACCAAGTCTCCCGCCAAGGCTGGCTTGGAAAGAATTTCCGAACCCATTTGTGCACGCCACAATTGGTGCCCATCAGCCGCATCAAGCGTGACAACTTCACCTTTCGGTGTGCCAACCACCACACGCTTGCCATCGCTCCCGACGCCGCCCGCCAAAGTGCCGTCAACCGATATTTTCCATACCGTGTTGCCGTCTTTGTCCAATCGCACCACTGCGCCGTCGCGACTAGCCACAAAGCTGGCATCACCCACCACGCTGGGCGTAAAGGTGAATTCGCCTGCACCGCCAATGCTGGCCTGCCATGCGCGCGCCGCACTGCTGCTGGCTTGCAATGGTTGAAGCTCGGCAGGTGGCACTGCTTTTTTCGATGAACTAAAAGGGTTGATTGAGTCAAGCGTGGAACAGCCACCAAGCCCAAGACAAAGGCTCACCGCGCCAAGATAAAAATATGTCTTACGAAATTGCATCATGGCTTTACTCCCGCGCTCGCCAAGCCATCGAGCTTGGATCGCAACACTTCTTGATAGGCCAGATTTCGGCCACGTTCCGTACCAGTCACATCAGCCTGCGCTTGCTTGGCTTCAAGCGCGGTGATGGCTTCTTCGTAGGCGACTCGTGCCTCGGCAACCTTGCCTTGCGCCGAATAAATATCACCTTTGACTTCCTTATGGCGAACCGTGAACGCGGCGACCGGCTCCGCCGCCAAACGCGCCAACGCGCCGTCGTAATTTTTCTCATCGAGCATCACACCCGCCAAACGCAAATTTGCCAGGGCACGGATTGCATCATCGTTTGAGTTATCCGCCACCCATTGCAGTTGCACTTGAGCGGTCTTCAATTCACCGGAATCTTGCTGAACTTTTGCCGAGACCAGTGCGCCCATCGCGGCATAGGCAGTGCGCGGAAACTTATCGATTAAATCGCCCGCCAATTCGCGCGTGCGTTTTGCGTCGCGCTGATTCGCTGCAATTTGTAACCCGCCATAAATCGCTGAGGCTTGCGCCGCTTGGTCGCGCTGCCACCAATTCCAAGCCTGCCAACCCGCAGCAGCCAGGGCCACCACCAGAACCAAACTGGTGACAAACTTGCCGTGTTGTGTCCACCAAGTTTTTAGCTCAGCAAGTTGCTCTTGTTCTTCTAGGTCATAAACTGCCATCGTCGTCATCCATAGGAAAAAATAATTCGCCGAGATGTTCGGCGAGTTGATCGAAACTGACTCGGGTTTGCGCGATTGATTCGCCATCGGTAATACCGGTGTTACGCAAGGGTTTCACGCTGACTTCATTCGACGCCGTCTCGTCAGCACCAACTATCAAGGCCACAGATGCACCTGACGCGTCGGCTTTTTTCATTTGCGCTTTGAAGCTGCCGCCACCGCAATGTAGCTGAACTGCAAACCCCGCATCACGCATGCGTTCGGCAATCCGAAACGCGAAACGCGCCGCGTCTTCACCTTGATGCACCAGATACGCGTCAGGTGTTTCTGGCTCGTTGCGATTGCCCTGCGCTTGCCACAACATCAGCAGCCGCTCGATACCCATCGCAAAACCACAGCCGGGGGCAGGCTTGCCGCCGAGCTGCTCGATCAAGCCGTCGTACCGACCACCGGCGCAGACCGTGCCTTGTGCACCTAGCTCGTCGCTGACCCATTCAAACACGGTGAGGTTGTAGTAATCCAAACCGCGAACCAAGCGCGGATTGATGCGATACGGAATGATTGCGTCTTTAAGTAATTGTTGCAAATCGTCAAAATGTGCGAGCGATTCCGCGCCGAGAAAATCTATCAATTTCGGTGCTGCTTCAATCAAGGATTGCATCGCCGGATTTTTGCTATCCAATAAGCGTAGTGGATTTGCATGCAAGCGCCGCTGTGCTTCGGCATCGAGCTGGTCGTGATGCTGTTCGAAATAAGTAATCAGCGCCGCACGATGTTGCGCACGTTCGGCGCTTTGCCCCAAGGTGTTAATTTCGAGCCGGATGCCAGTCAATCCAAGATCGTCCCACAAGCGTGCGCACATCGCTATTTGTTCGGCATCGACATCCGGGCCAGCAAATCCGAGCGCCTCAACACCGACTTGATGAAATTGCCGCGTGCGGCCTTTTTGCGGACGCTCATGGCGAAACATCGGCCCCATGTACCACAAGCGCTTTGGTCCGTCGTAGAGCAAATTGTGTTGCAACACGGCACGCACGCATGACGCTGTGCCCTCTGGTCTTAGCGTCAAGTGTTCGCCGCCTTCGCGGTCGAGAAAGGAATACATTTCCTTTTCGACAATGTCGGTGACTTCGCCAATCGCGCGTGAAAACAGCGGCGTAGGCTCTACCAAAGGCATGCGTATCGGCAGATAGGCATAAGTGCGCAACCAGTCGCGCACGGTGGTCTCAAACTGTTCCCACAGATCGGCTTCCGCAGGCAATATGTCGTGCATGCCACGGATGGCTTGAATGCTTGTGCTCATAAGTTTTAGCTCAACGCCGGATAGCTGCGTTCGACGTATTGGTCAATCAGGGTGCGAAATTCCGCGACGATATTTTCTCCGCGCAAAGTCACCGCTCGTTCGCCGTCGATATACACCGGCGCAACTGGTGCCTCACCCGTGCCAGGCAATGAAATTCCGATATTCGCGTGCTTGCTTTCACCTGGGCCATTCACCACACAACCCATCACTGCCAGAGTCATATTTTCAACTCCCAGGCGTGTCTGCCGCCAGTGTGGCATTTGCTCACGTACATAGGTTTGAATATCCTGTGCTAGCTCTTGAAATGTCGTGCTGGTGGTTCGCCCACAACCCGGGCAAGCGGCCACTAGCGGCGTGAATGCGCGCAGACCCATGGTTTGCAAAATCTCTTGGGCGACGATCACTTCTCGCGTTCGATCACCGTTAGGTTCGGGTGTGAGCGAGACCCGCAAAGTGTCACCGATGCCTTCCTGCAACAACACCGCCATCGCGGCACTCGAAGCCACAATGCCTTTGCTGCCCATGCCGGCTTCGGTTAGCCCTAAGTGCAGCGGGAAATCACAGCGCCGCGCTAGCTCACGATACACGGCGATTAAATCTTGCACACCGGAAACTTTGCATGACAAGATAATTCGGTTTGCAGGCAAGCCGACGTTTTGCGCCAGCGCTGCAGATTCGAGCGCCGAAGTCACCATCGCTTCGCGCATGATGGCTCCGGCATCTTTTGGCCGGTCACGTTTCGCGTTTTCATCCATGATGCGCGCCAACAAAGCTTGATCAAGACTGCCCCAATTCACGCCTATGCGAATCGGTTTGTCGTGCCGACAGGCAATTTCAATCAACTGTGCAAATTGTTCATCACGCTTTGAACCTTTGCCGACATTTCCGGGATTAATACGCAATTTGGCTAAGGCGTCGGCGCATTCGGGATGCTCAGCAAGCAATTTGTGACCGTTGAAGTGGAAATCGCCAATCAACGGCACATCGCAATTCAACTGCGCTAAACGCTCCCGAATTTTTGGCACGGCTGCTGCGGCCTCACGGGTGTTGACGGTGATGCGCACCAACTCCGAACCGGCACGTGCCAATTCGGCAACTTGCTTGGCAGTGGAAAAAACGTCTTCGGTATCGGTGTTGGTCATTGACTGAACAACTATGGGCGCAGCGCCGCCGACGCGGACTTTACCAACCAACGCCTCAATGCTAGTCCGACGCGGCCACGCATTGGCGGCATCAGACGCTACCGAATCAGAATTTGAAATCAAATTATTGTTTGTCATGTCAGCTGGCGTGCAATCGGCTCGCTACTCGACCGTCAGTCGTGCCACGTTGTCGCGGCTATACGGTTTTAGGTCAATGAGGCGATCACCAAAACTGATGCGAACGACGGAGGCTCGACCGACCCAAACTTGAAACGGTGGCTTGCCGTCCACCACGCGGTGAGTACCTTTTGGAAATTCTCCACGAAACACGATGGATTGCGAAGCGTCGGCAATTTCTACCCACGATAGGTCGTCAAAATCCATGACTAGTGCATTGACCGGCGCACCAGTTGCAATCATCGGCTCCGCTACGGGCGTTGTTGTCGCAGGCGTGCTCGCATCTTGCACCACAGCAGTAGTTTGCGGCGATGTCACCGATGTCACAAGAGGCGTGCCCACGCTGGTCGTCGGCGTGTCTTTTGTCACGGACACTGCTTTGGCTGGCAGTTGGTCGTTCATCAGATAAACGTAGCCTGCCACTGCGGCAAACAGCAGGGTGAAAATCGCCAGCGCGATTATCGCGCCACGTGAAAGACGAGTCACTGTCGTCGTTTTGTCAGCCACGCCGATGTTGCTTGGCGCGCGTACATCTGAGACTGTGGTTTTGATTTCGCCATCGAGCCCAGCAAGCAATGGTTCAGGCTTAATTTTTAATAATTTTGCATAGCCACGCACCATGCCGCGAACTAATGTGCTGCCCGCCAAGTGCGCAAAGTCATCGCGCTCCAAGGCGTCAATTTGATGTGCGCTGAAGCGCAAGACCTCGGCAATGTCACTGACCGCCAAACCCGCCGCCTCACGCGCAGCGCGCAACTGCCCACCAGTGGTACCTGGAACAGCCGGTGCGCTATCGCTCGCCGGTTCGGTAGCTTCCGCAGGGCTCGGTATCAAGTCGTCATTCAGCGCACGTTCAGAACTGTCAGCAACGCCCGCACTGAAATTCTCAGAATCTGATCCACGCGCAGAAACCGCAGTGCTCACTCGTAGTCCCCTTGCAGCATTTTCACTGTTTCAGGTGCAGTCGAAAAAACCCGTTTCAAACGTGCCGTGTAACGCGCTTCACCGTCCCGATTACCCAGCTTGCGTTCTATCCGCAGTGCCAGCCATGTAGCCTCAGAAGGCAGTTCAAGGCGCTGTTCCAACTGAACTATCCACTGTCGCGCTTCCGCGTAGCGACCTTGCCGATAGACGGCATCGGCCAACCAAAAGAGCGCCAATGTATTGGCAGCATCAAGCCGTATTGCTAGTGTTAACTCGGTCTCCGCCAGCTTGTAGTCCTTCATTTGAATCGCACATAGACCTGCATTGGTATGAGGGCTGGAGGGCGTTTGATAGAGCGGATTTTTTGCCGATGCGGCGAAGTATTCCATAGCCTGCTTTTCGCGACCGGATCGGCATAGGAACCAGCCATAGTTATTAAACAACTCTGGATCACCCGGTGCCAACCGAAGCGCGCTTGCAAAATGCTCCTCTGCGATTGTGTTCTCACCCAATTGCATGTGCACCAGCGCCAGCAAGTTGTAAGCCGGTGCGTAGCTCGCATCGAACTGCAATGCCGTACGCGCCTCTTCAAGCGCTACCGCGAGGCGATTTTCGAGCAAATACAGCGAGCCTAATTCGGTGTGTATTTTGGCGCGTTGCTGCGGCACGCCGACCGCCGGTTTTGACGACATCGGCTGGCGTGCACCATCGCTCGGTATCACCGGCCCGCCGCCGTTGGTGGTAACGCAACCTGTGGCCAACAAACTCGCGCCAAGCAAGGCAACAACGCCTAAGGTGTAACGATTCATTGATGGGTCTCCAGACTGGTTTGAGCAGATCGACGCGGTGCATGTTCGGTCACTATCGGGATGCTGCGAAGCTGACGTTTGGTTTTGTCTTTAACCTGTCCGGCGAGCTGACCACATGCGGCATCAATATCATCGCCGCGCGTTTTGCGCGTGGTGGTAACAATGCCCGCTTGTTGCAATATCTCACTGAAGCGGCGAATGCGTTCGCGCGATGAGCGCTTGAAGCCGGAATTTGGAAATGGATTAAACGGAATCAGATTTAGTTTGCACGGCACATCCTGCACCAGGCTAACCAAGGCATGCGCCGCGTCATCGCTGTCATTCACGCCGTCGAGCATGACGTATTCAAAGGTGATGAAATCGCGCGGGGCATATTGCAAATAGCGCTGACACGCAGCCATCAATGCGGCCAAGGGATATTTGCGATTGATTGGCACCAACTGATCGCGCAGGGCATCGGTCGGCGCATGCAGTGACACCGCCAGCGCTACCGGACAGGCCGCCGCCAATCGATCAATTGCCGGAACAATTCCCGAGGTCGACACGGTGACGCGGCGGCGCGATAAACCATAGGCGTTGTCATCGAGCATTAGGTTCAATGCAGGAATCAGATTCTCAAAATTGGTTAGCGGCTCACCCATTCCCATCATCACTACATTGCTGATGATGCGCTCACCGGTCCAGGCCGGGGTTGCGCTTTGCCGCAGCGCGCGGTTGGCTTGCCACAGCTGGCCGATGATTTCAGCGGTGGTGAGATTGCGATTAAAACCTTGCCGTCCGGTGGAGCAAAAAACGCACGCCAAGGCGCAACCGGCTTGCGACGAAATGCACAAGGTACCGCGATCCGCTTCGGGAATAAACACGGTTTCTATCGCGTTGCCGGTACCGACATCGAACAAAAATTTGCGCGTGCCGTCTTCTGAAAGTTTGTCACTGAGAGTTGGTGCTGGTGACACGCCGCCAAGCGCTTTGAGTTTCTCGCGGAAGCTCTTGGCGACATCTGTCATCGCGTCAAAATCATCCTCTCCGCGTTGATGCACCCAACGCAATAACTGGCGTGCGCGGAAGGCTTTTTCGCCCTGTTGCTCACACCAATTGGTCAGGCCATTTGCATCGAAATCGAGGAGGTTAACTGCCATTGAAAATTAGCGCGAATAAACGTTCAGCGCGGGAAAGAAATAGGCAATTTCGACTGCGGCGGTTTCAGGTGCATCCGAACCATGAACCGCATTGGCATCAATGCTGTCGGCGAAATCGGCGCGGATGGTGCCTGGCGCAGCTTTCTTTGGATCGGTTGCACCCATCAAATCACGATGCGTAGCAATCGCATTTTCGCCTTGCAAGGCTTGCACGACGACGGGACCGGAAATCATGAACTCGACCAAGTCCTTGAAAAACGGACGGGCGCTATGCACGGCATAAAAACCTTCAGCTTCTTGACGCGACAAATGCATCATGCGCGAGGCGACAATTTTCAATCCTGCGGATTCAAAACGGGAATAGATTTGGCCAATCACATTTTTGGCCACAGCATCAGGTTTGATAATCGAAAGCGTACGTTCAACGGTCATTACTTCTCTCCAATAAAATCTTCGTTAAAGCCAAGTAAAACAGGCAATTGGCGATTTTATCGCAGTTTTGAAGCGCCCCTTGGCTGGCTTCCAGAAAAAAGCCCGGTTGCACCGGGCTTTTTTCCAGTAAAGCACCGACCAGCAACTACATCATTCCCATTGCCCTGGGTAGCCATAACGATAAGCCCGGCCAATAGGTCACAATTATCAGGAACACCAGCATGGTGCACAACCATGGCATGACCGCCACAGCAAGTTCGGTAATGCCCATTTTCGAGATGCCACTGGCAACATAGAGATTAAGGCCAACTGGCGGATGACATAAGCCGATTTCCATATTGGCGTCAATCAGTATGCCGAAATGCACTGAGTCGATTGCGAGTCGAATCGCGGCCGGATGCAGTATCGGTGCCATTACCAGAATGATTGACGACGGTTCCATAATATTGCCGGCCAGCAGCAGCAGAACATTGGTGAAAGCCAGGAAACCTATCGGCCCCAGATCTTTGCCGATAATCCAGTCAGCCATCGCCTGCGGAATATTCTCGTGTGCCATCAAGAACGAAAAGAGCACCGCATTGGTTACGATGTAGAGCAACATGGCACTCAGGCTTGCCGACTTGAGCAATACCTTGGGCGTACTCTTCAGAGGCATATCTTTGTACACAAACACAGAGATGAAAAATGCATAAACTGCGCTCATCGCAGCCGCTTCTGTCGCCGTGAAAATGCCGCTGTAAATGCCGCCGATGATAATCACCACCAGCATCAATCCCCAGATGCTTGCGCGAAAAGCCCTCCAGCGTTGTCCCCAAGTCGCTTTAACCATTCGCGGATAGGCGTTCTTCCTCGCCAGATACCAAGTAACACTGCACAGCATGACCGTAAGCAATATTCCCGGGAAAACTCCAGCAACAAACAGCGCTCCAATCGAGGTGTTGGTTGAAATGGCATAAATTACCTTGGGGATCGAAGGCAACATCAGGATGCCAAGTGACCCGGCGGTGATGATCACGCCGGCGCCAAAGCGCTTTGGATAGCCCTGTTTGACCATCGCCGGAAGAAGAATCGATCCGATGGCCACCACGGTGGCGACGCTGGAACCGCAGACCAAGGCAAACATCGCACAGGCAATGATCCCGGCGATTGCCAGCCCACCATGCCAGTGGCCAACCATGCTGGTGGCGAAGAGAATCATCCGCCGCGCTACTCCACCATGCGTCAAAAAATTGCCTGCCAGAATAAAAAACGGGATTGCCATGATTTCCCATTTTTCGATGCCGGTGAATAATTTCAGCGCAACCGCTTCGACCGGAACTTCCGTCAGCAGAAAGAGAAATGTCAAGACCGTCAAACCCAGCGCAATCGATACCGGTATGCCGGTGAGCATCAACGCTATCAGCAAGGCGAAGACAATGCCGACCTTGCCGCCGACAACGCAAACCGCCAACAACGCAGAGGCAATCACCGTCAGCCAGATGGCTGACTTCTGCTTGCTCATCGGCTCCCAATCGGCCGCCGGTGCTGCGGCGCTCACTTTGTGCCTCCGTGAGAAAGAATGGCATCCAGGTCGCCGTCTTCGTCCAGCCCTTCCACTTCCGCCTCGTTGTGTTTAGGCATCTCTCCGGTGCGAACAAATGTCCATGTCACCTGCAGAAAGCGAAAACACATCAGGTAGGAACCGAGTGGAACAGCCGAGTAAACCACCCAGGTCGGCCATTCAAGATCCGGCGTGGTCGGCCCTTGCGGAAGGTCGCCGATATCTATACCAATGGCGGTGAAGAACGCATAGTGCATACCGTTTTCCCAGACAAACCGCAGCCCGAGAGTGCCGATGGTGGCAGTAAACAGCATGCCGCAAAAAAGCGCGATCAGCACTGTGGTCCTGCGCCAGGCAACCGGGAGCCGACTTACCAGCACATCGACCCCGACATGCACACCCATGCGAACGCCATAGGCAGCACCAAACTTGGCCATCCAGACAAACATGATGATGCACAATTCCTGAGCCCAACTGAAATTGAGCGACAACATCCAGTCCTGGATCACAGGGATTTGGAAGCCACTGCCGTAGCGATGGATAATGGAAACGAAAATGATCAGCGTTGCGCCCGCCATGAGGAAAGAGATGATCCATTCCTCAAGATGATCAAGTACTTTCATATACACTCCCTTAGCTGGAAGAATTGTTGCACAAAACCAGTGGCAATCCGCCGCAATGCGTCATTGCAACGAACCATGCAAAGATTGGATCAAAGCTTCGAGGGACTAAAGTTGATCTCCTTGTAAACGCTTTGAATGAGTTCCTTGCCAATCCGCGATTCCATTTTCTGATGCACGGGTACCAGCGCCATTTTGAATGCAAGGCGCTCTTCCTTGGTTGGTACATAGACTTGCGTCTTGCCGCTCTTCTTTACTCCTTCCAAAGCTTGATCGTTTTCAACCTTTGCGATCTGATTGGCGTAACGCGTCGCCTGCTCCATCGCATCATCGAGTTGCTTGCGAATATCTGCCGGCAAGCCGTCCCAGAATTTCTTGTTCACAATAACCGCATAGCCAAGGTAGCCGTGCTCAGTCAAGGTTAAATGCTTCTGCACCTCGTGCATTTTTTGCGTATAAAGGTTCGAGATCGGGTTTTCTGTTCCATCGACCACGCCAGTCTGCAAGGCCTGATACACCTCGGAAAACGCCATTACTTGCGGCAGTCCGCCGAGGCTGCGAATTTCTTCCTCAAGCACTTTTGAAGACTGGATGCGGAACTTTTTGCCCTTCATGTCCGCCGGTGATTTGATCGGTGTATTGGCGGAGAAGGACTTGAAGCCATTGTCCCAATAGGCCAGCCCCTTGATGCCTGTTTTGTCCAGCTTGCCCAGTAGTTGCTGGCCAAGCGGGCCTAGGGTTATTTTTCGAAGCGACTCGTAGCCGTCGAAAATGAACGGCAAATCGAACACTTCGAACTCCTTGACGCCGAGGGGGCCGAACTTGGCAAGCGACGGCGCCAGCATTTGTACCGAACCGATTTGCAAGGCTTCCATTTCTTCCTTGTCCTTGTACAACTGACTATTCGGATAGACCTCAACCTTGACCCGACCCTTGGTCATTTCCGCAGCTTTCAGCGCAAAGAAATCCGCCGCCTTGCCCTTGGGGGTATCGACCGAAACCACATGGCTGAATTTGATGATGATGGGTTGCTGGGCAAACGCCACGCCGCAAAACAGGATCGTCGCCACAATAATTAATGAATGCAATTTCATGATTTCCGTCTCCGTAGTGTTTTTGTTGTGCTTCAATTGTGCATCAAATGCACTCTTTGTTGGGCGTTTCGATGTAAATCACCGCGCCAAATCAAAAGAAGTGTTACATGAATAACACTGGACGCAAGCCTTGAAGCAAACGGAACGGCGGCGACACCGGAAAGTCGCAAAGCGCTGCTTTGCGACTTTGTAGCGGGTCGGCTGTGCGAAGCCGACACCGCATGCCCTGCACCAAAGGCCAGGCATCGGCCACATAAAACAAAACCCGCAAAGCTTTAGGCAGTGCAGGTTTTGGCTTTTATCAAAGTCTAAAAAATTTGGTGGGTGCTGACGGGGTCGAACCGCCGACATTCGCCTTGTAAGGGCGACGCTCTACCAACTGAGCTAAGCACCCGCTGAAACCGGGTTACTGTGGTGTTCAACAGCGGTGCGAATTCTAACAGATCACACGCTTTTCAGTGGGTGAGCACTCCCCCTGCCACTGGGTCTTCCGTGGTCACGCTGACGGCTGCGATGACTTGCGTGTCGGCTTGTGGAACCGCATCGGCCAAAGCAACTGGCACACGCTCTAGGGCGAGTTCGAGCACTTTATCGATCCAACGTACCGGTTGAATTTCAATCCGATTTTTGATCGTGTCAGAAATTTCAGCTAAGTCCTTTACATTTTCCTCTGGAATCAACGCCAAGCGAATTCCACCGCGCACGGCAGCCAGTAATTTTTCTTTGAGACCGCCGATCGGCAGCACTTCGCCGCGCAAGGTTATTTCACCCGTCATCGCCACATCGGCGCGCACTGGAATCCCGGTCAGCACAGAAACCAGGGCAGTACAGATGGCGATACCAGCACTCGGACCGTCTTTCGGCGTGGCACCTTCGGGCAAGTGAATATGAATGTCGCTTTTTTGGTAGAAATCTTCGGCTATCCCCAGTGAGCGACTGCGTTTGCGAACCACTGACAGCGCCGCTTGTATCGATTCAGTCATCACATCGCCGAGTTTGCCAGTGGTCATGGTTTTGCCTTTGCCCGGCAGCGCCACGGTTTCTATAGTCAGCAATTCACCACCAACTTCTGTCCAGGCAAGTCCAGTGACTTGGCCGACTTGATTTTCTTTTTCTGCCATACCAAAACTAAAGCGACGCACGCCGAGAAACTTGTCGAGGTTTTTTGAATTCACCACGATTTTATTTTTGCGTGGCCGCATTACCAGAGACTTCACTGCCTTGCGACAGATTTTCGAAATTTCTCGTTCCAGCGCACGCACACCCGCTTCGCGCGTGTAGTAACGCACGATATCACGTAGTGCTTCTTCGGTAACACTGACTTCGTCGCGCTTGATACCGTTGGCTTTGAGTTGTTTGGGCAACAAATAACGCACGGCGATGTTGACCTTTTCGTCTTCGGTGTAACCCGAAAGCCGTATCACTTCGAGACGATCAAGTAGTGCGGCCGGAATATTCATGGTGTTCGCGGTGGCGACGAACATCACGTCCGAGAGATCGAAATCGACTTCGATATAGTGATCCTGGAAGGTGTGGTTTTGTTCCGGGTCGAGTACTTCAAGCAATGCCGACGACGGATCGCCGCGAAAATCCTGACCCAATTTATCGACTTCATCGAGCAAAAACAGGGGATTCTTGACGCCCGCTTTAGCCATGTTTTGCAAAATCTTGCCCGGCATAGAACCAATGTAAGTGCGTCGATGTCCACGAATTTCGGCTTCGTCGCGAACACCGCCTAATGCCATGCGGATGAACTTACGATTAGTTGCTTTGGCAATGGATTGACCGAGCGAAGTCTTACCCACTCCCGGTGGCCCGACTAGACAAAGAATCGGTGCTTTGACTTTTTCTACTCGCTGTTGCACGGCGAGATATTCAACGATGCGCTCTTTGACTTTCTCTAATCCGTAGTGATCTTTGTCGAGCACTTTTTCGGCGACGGCAAGATCTTTGCTGATGCGCGATTTCTTGCGCCATGGCAAACCAATCAACGTCTCAATGTAATTGCGCACCACTGTCGCTTCGGCCGACATCGGCGACATGAGTTTGAGTTTTTTGAATTCCGAAGTTGCTTTGGCGAGCGCTTCTTTGCTCAATCCGCTGCCCTTAATTTTTTTGTCCATCTCCTCCAGATCGGCGCCCTCTTCACCTTCACCGAGTTCTTTCTGGATGGCCTTGACTTGTTCGTTCAGGTAATACTCGCGCTGGCTTTTTTCCATCTGCCGCTTGACGCGACCGCGAATGCGCTTTTCGACTTGAAGGATGTCCAGCTCGGCTTCGAGTTGGCTGAGTAATTTTTCGAGCCGCTGAGTAATAGTAAATACTTCGAGAATTTCCTGCTTTTGCTCCAGCTTCAATGGCAGGTGTGCGGCAATCGTATCGGCCAGTCGACCAGCATCTTCAATCCCACCCAGCGAAGTCAAAACTTCTGGTGGAATTTTTTTGTTGAGTTTGACGTATTGATCAAATTGCGCCAACACAGTGCGGCGCATTGCTTCGCTTTCGTTGTCGGTGCGGTCGTCTTTCTCGATCAAGCGAACGCCAGCGACAAACAAT
>JANYAW010000003.1 GCA_025361105.1 Rhodocyclaceae bacterium
CCCAGAGAACAGCGCGGGCAGCAGATGTACTTTCAAAATTGCCACCATCGTCACTGCGGCGAGCAGATAAGACGCGGTGCGGACGTGAGATGAATTGATGTCAGTGTTCATGCAACGAAGGATAGTCGGTGCTAGTGAAAATTTGTTGGACTAGGCGCTATTTGAAATCAACAGGACTTAGCTTGCGAAACAATTCCTTGACCGCATCGATGCGTGATTTCAAATCTGCCGAAGATTTTTGCCAACTTAATTTGTCTTGTCCAGCCAATTTGATGTGCCGGTCAGATTGAATCAAGCGAATGATATTTGCTGAATCAATAGGCGGATTCTTGATGAATTGCAAGGTGATGTTGTTCGGCCCGGCATCGAGTTTGGCGACACCGATCCGATGACACAGCAAGCGCATGCGATGCGTTTCCAGTAAGGCTTGTGTTTGTGGCGGCATCTCGCCATAGCGATCAATCAATTCTTCCTGCATATCGCGCAAATCATCGTCGCTGTCGCAGTTGGCAAGCCGTTTATACAAAGTCAGACGTTCATGCACGTCGGGGCAATAAATATTCGTGAGCAGGGCGGGGAAACGCAGATTGATTTCCGAGGTGACAGATAATGGTTGCGTCAAATCCGGAATCGCGTCGCCTTTCTTGAGTGCGCGCACTGCCGCGCCAAGCATGTTGGTGTACATCGCAAAACCGATTTCGTGTATCTCGCCGCTTTGGTTCTCGCCCAACACTTCGCCCGCGCCACGAATTTCGAGATCATGCATGGCGAGGAAAAATCCCGAGCCGAGTTCTTCCATCGCGCAGATAGCATCGAGCCGTCGCTGCGCTTGTGCGCTGGGATTGGCATCTTGATCGGTCAGCAAATATGCGTAAGCCTGATGATGCGAGCGACCCACACGGCCACGCAATTGATGCAATTGGGCAAGACCGAATTTGTCGGCGCGATTAATGACGATGGTGTTGGCGTGAGGGTTATCGATGCCGGTTTCGATGATGGTTGAGCAGAGCAACAGATTATGTTTTTGCTGGGTGAATTCACGCATCACACGCTCCAATTCACGCTCGGGCAATTGGCCATGGCCAATCACGATGCGCGCCTCGGGTAGCAAGGCTTCCAGCCTTTCCTTCATGTTCAAAATAGTGTCGACTTCGTTGTGCAGCAAATACACTTGGCCACCGCGCTTGAATTCACGCAAGCAGGCTTCGCGCACTTGGCCGCTCGACCATTTGGCAACGAAGGTTTTAATCGCCAAGCGCTTTTGCGGCGGCGTGGCAATCACCGAAAAATCGCGCAAACCTTCGAGCGATAAGCCCAAGGTGCGTGGAATCGGTGTGGCGGTCAAGGTCAGAATATCGACCGAAGCACGCAAGGTTTTGAGCGCTTCTTTTTGCCGTACACCGAAGCGATGTTCTTCGTCGACAATCACCAAACCAAGCCGGTCAAACTGTACGTCTTTTTGTAGCAGGCGATGCGTGCCGATCAAAATATCAATCTTGCCTTGCGCCAGTAATTGAATTGCTTCGGCTTGTTCTTTGGCGTTTTTGAAGCGTGAAATCTCGGCGACTTTCACTGCCAAGTTGGCGAAACGGTCAGCGAAATTTTGATAGTGCTGTTCAGCTAACAATGTCGTTGGGCACAGAATGGCGACTTGTTTGCCATCGGCCACAGCGATGAACGCGGCACGCATGGCGACTTCGGTTTTGCCAAAGCCGACATCGCCACAGACCAAGCGATCCATAGGTTTACCTGAAGTCATGTCCTCAATCACCGCCTTGATGGTGGCGATTTGGTCAGGCGTTTCTTCAAAGCCAAAGCCGTCGGCAAATGCCTCCAGATCATGTGCATTGAATTTGAACGCGTGGCCTTCACGCGCCGCGCGCACGGCATAAAGTTGCAGCAATTCTGCCGCAGTGTCATGCACTTGCTCCGCAGCTTTTTTCTTGGCCTTGTCCCATTGCCCGCTGCCCAGAGTGTGCAATTGGATAGATTCGGGATCGGCACCGCTGTAACGCGAGATGACATGCAGTTGCGAGACCGGCACATAAAGTTTGGCTAGTGCGGCATATTCCAGATGCAAAAACTCGGTCATCCCGTCGCCGAAATCCATGTGCAACAAACCCAAATAGCGGCCAATGCCGTGGTTCTCATGCACCACCGGGTCGCCGATTTTCAGCTCGGACAAATCACGCAACCAACCTTCCAAATTCGCCCGCCGTGCGTCCGTGCGTCGTCCGCGCGGGCGTGCAGTGGCTGCATAAAGCTCGTTTTCAGTGATGATGGCAAATGGCGTTTCACTGACATGCACAAAGCCGCCGGAGAGCGGACCGGTGCTGAGCATAAATGGACTATCGCTCACGCAAAATTGGGCAAAATCGGCGCAGGATGCGGGCCGTAGACCGTGTTCGCTCAGGTAGTCGTTGAGCGTTTCTCGACGACCGGCGGATTCGGCGAGTAACAAGACGCGGCATGTTGTGGTGTCTAAAAACGCACGAAATGCGGCTAGTGGATCGTCGGCCTTGCGATTTACAGCAATGGCGGGGAGCCGAGTTTCCGAAGACGGCGTGCCATCAGCACCAACCGGGCTAATTGCAGAGGCGCGCTGCACGTACAGCGGAAGCGAATTCGCCGCAATAAAAAATTCTTCATCGCGCAAAAACAAATCTTCCGGCATCAGCACTGGCCGCGAGCGGTCGCCGCCGAGCATCTTGTGGCGGCCTTTGGTATCAGTCCAAAACTCGGCAATGGCGGCGGGTACGTCGCCATGCAGCAGCAGCGAAGTGTCTTGCGGCAAATAATCAAACAAAGTCGCGGTGCTATCAAAAAACAGCGGCAAATAGTATTCAATTCCGGCCGGCAAAATGCCGTTGGAAACATCTTTGTAGAGACTGATGCGCGATGCATCGCCTTCAAACATATCGCGGAACCGCTGGCGAAATTTGGTGCGTCCGGCTTCACCAGCAGGGAATTCACGCGCGGGCAGCAGGCGAATTTCCGGCACTGGATACAAGCTGCGTTGCGAGTCCACATCAAAGCTGCGGATGGTTTCGATTTCATCATCGAACAACTCGATGCGATAAGGCAAAGCCGTGCCCATCGGGAACAAATCAATCAAGCCGCCACGCACACTGTATTCGCCCGCCGTGACCACTTGGTTGACATGCTGATAGCCGCCAAGCGTCAGTTGCGCGCGCAATTTTTCGACGTTTAGCCGATCGCCTTTCTTCATGAAAAACGTGTGACTGGCGAGGAATGCAGGTGGTGCAAGCCGTGTGATGGCAGTCGATCCAGCCGCAATCAACACATCGCACGCGCCTTGCGTGACTGCATGCAAAGTCGCCAGGCGCTCGGAGATTAAATCTTGGTGCGGTGAGAAATTGTCATACGGCAGGGTCTCCCAATCGGGCAGCAAGTTCACCCGCAAGCTCGGCGCGAACCACGCGATTTCCTCGGCCAGACGTTGCGCTTCCAGCGGGCTGGCCGTAATGATTGCCAGCAATTGCTTAGGGCGAGCGAGGCCGGCGATGGCCAGCGCATCGGCGGAAGCAACTAAACGGGGAAGGTCGATTCGTTGCCCAGGCTTGGGTTGCAAAGACGGGTCGGACGATGAACGCGAAGGCAAATTCAAGACGGGAGCGGAAGCAATATCGCCTAGCTGGCGAGGAAGTGTGGAATTATACGTTTGCAGCCTTAGCGAGTCGTGGCACAGTGCGTTCGACGGCGTGTCGCCAGCACCAACTGGCTGCACGGATATGATGATGTCAAGGTAAAGACCAATGGATGATCGCCGCTATTACGGATTAGATGCGCTACGGGGCGCAATGATGATGCTTGGCATTGTCTTGCATGCGGCGATGTTTTATCTGGTGGCACCGCCGATGCCGGTTCCGGTTGATCACAACACAGCCTACATTTTCGATGTCACGTTTTATTTCATCCATTCATTTCGAATGCAGGCGTTTTTCCTCCTGGCGGGTTTCTTTACTGGTCTGCTGGTCACAAAACGCGGTGCTGTGGCGACTTACAAGGATCGTGCCAAGCGCATCCTGTTGCCCTTGTTGCTTGGTTGCGTAACTGTGCTGCCGATTGCCGGATTATTCATGGCGGATTTTGCGCTGAGCGTGCGCTTTGGTACGCATCAATTCATTCCGGATATTGAGGCGCTGAAGATCGTTGGTCGTGAATTGGTCACCCAAGGGCTTCCGATTGATCAACCCTCGCTTGGACATTTGTGGTTTCTGGAATATCTCTGCATGTTCTACTTGCTGATTCCACTTTGTCGCGCACTGGTGAACCTGAGTTTGCCGTATGAGACAAGCATCAAGCAGGTGCTGGCATCGCCTTATACGTTGCTGGTTTTTGGACTTTGCTCGGCAGCAATTTTGTGGCCATTTCATGGCGGCGTGTTGGTGCTGGAAAATACTGCGCTGCTGCCACATCTGCCATCGCTAATTTATTTTGGCTGGTTTTTTGTGCTTGGATTCATCATGCATCACTACCGCGATTTCCTGTCGACTTTGGCACGGAACTTCATCCTATGGGTTGTCCTTAGTGCGCTGTCATTTCCGTTGGCAAGGTTTGCTACCTCGCTCGATGTAGATGCTCAAGGCAACGATGCCGCGCTGCATTTTTTCGCGGTGATCGCCAATGGTCTGTGCACCTGGTCGTTAATCTATTTGTTTCTCGGCGGTGCGTTGCGCTACTTTGATCGCGAATCAGTTTGGATACAGTACATCTCCCAATCTGCCTACTGGGTTTTTCTGGTACATCTCCCGCTAGTTGCTTTCGGCGGCTGGTGGCTGGTGCAGTTCGACATGTCAGCAGTAGCCAAA
The DNA here is from genome assembly GCA_025361105.1 of Rhodocyclaceae bacterium. Lineage (GTDB taxonomy): Bacteria > Pseudomonadota > Gammaproteobacteria > Burkholderiales > Rhodocyclaceae > JADKHX01. The sequence continues at coordinate 4,833 of JANYAW010000003.1, forward strand.
TTCCTGATCAATTGCAGTTTCACCACGGTCGTCGCGATGCTCACATTTCATTACTGCGTGCAGAGAACCTGGATTAGCGATTTTCTGCATGGACGAAAGTTTGATCTGCAATGGCCGTGGCAAGCGCGCAAAGCGACTTGAGACTGGGGTAATTGACGGCGACTTGGTTAGAATCAAGTCATGAGTTATTTCGCATTGATTCCGGCTGCCGGCAGTGGTTCGCGGATGGCTGGCTTGGCGGCTGTATCGCTTCCCAAGCAATATTTACCGCTGGCCGGGCGACCCATGATTTGGCACGCCTTAGCGGCTTTGTGCCAGGTGTCGGCGATTGAGAAAATCTTTGTAGTGCTTAGTCAAGAAGATAACGATTGGCCGCAAGCGATGATGACTGAACTCGGGTCTAAGCTGGTCGTGCTGCGCTGTGGCGGTGCGACCCGTGCGGCGAGCGTGAGCAACGGCTTGCAGGCGATCAGTGAACAGGTGGCGGTTGACGATTGGGTTTTGGTGCATGACGCAGCGCGGCCTTGCGTAACAGTGGCGCAAGTCGAAACTCTAATCGCCGCCATTGCTGCTGATACCAACAGCAATGGCGGCTTGCTGGCGATGCCGCTGGCCGATACGCTCAAGCGTGGTGAGCGTCAGGCAACAGACCGAACTTACGTGGCTGCCACCGTGCCCCGCGAAGGCTTGTGGCAGGCGCAAACGCCGCAAATGT
>JANYAW010000007.1 GCA_025361105.1 Rhodocyclaceae bacterium
TATTTGCTTGAGCAACTTCATGAGCTTGGCGCTGAGTTGCCCTGCTCTGGCAGCCTCGCACCGGTGTCGGTGGAACTCACTGCGCTGGCGGCAATCTCTCCCGATCACAACCCGCACCGCGACGACGAACCGTATCGCCGCGCGATTGCTGGCTTGTATGCACGACTAGCAGCAAGCGCGCTCGTGTTGGACAATCTCGAAGCGCCACGACATGCAGTTGCCGCTGCAAATCCCTATCGTTCCGCCGCTGAATTTGGTAGCGACCTTGATATATTGCATCGCTCACTAGTGGATAACGGTAGCCGTTTATTGGCGCGAGGTCGGCTGCGTCAACTACGTCGTGCGGTGTCGCTGTTTGGGTTTCATCTCGCGCCACTCGACCTGCGGCAAAACTCGGAAGTACACGCGCGCACGGTCGCCGAACTCCTGAGCGTGGCTTATCCTGATATCGATTATTTACGCTTGAACGAGATTGAGCGCGTTGAGCTATTGCAAACCGAACTGGCTACGCCGCGTCCGCTAAAAGCTCCCGGGGTGACTTATTCGGAAGAAACGCAGGGTGAATTGAATATTTTCTTCACCGCGAAATCGATACACGAACGCTTTGGCAGAGCCGCAATTGAGAACGTCATCATCTCCAAAACCGACAGCGTTTCCGACCTGTTGGAACTCGCTGTCTTGCTCAAGGAAGTCGGTCTGTTGCGCCCCTTGGACGCTGCATTGGATGTCAATCTGGTGCCGCTATTTGAAACCATCGCCGATCTGGAAAATGCAGGACGGGTAATGGACGATTTGCTCAGATTGCCGTTTTATCGGCGCATGCTCGACAGTCGAGGTGGCTTGCAAGAAGTGATGTTGGGTTACTCGGACAGCAACAAAGATGGCGGCTTTTTGTCGTCCGGTTGGGGCTTATACCGCGCCGAAATTGCGTTGACCAAAGTGTTTGCCAAACATGGCGTGCGGATGCGCTTGTTTCATGGTCGTGGTGGCTCGGTGGGTCGTGGTGGTGGCCCGAGCTACCAAGCCATATTGGCGCAACCACAAGGCGCTGTGCAGGGTCAAATTCGCATCACCGAGCAAGGCGAAGTCATTGCCCACAAATACGCAAATCCGGAGCTTGGCCGACGCAATTTGGAAATCCTTGCTGCAGCGACGCTTGAAGCCACCCTGCTGGCACATGAGCATGACGCGCCGGAAGCGGAGTTTTTGGCAGCAATGGAAGAACTTTCGGCCAGCGCCTACCGCGCCTATCGTGGTTTGGTATTTGAGACTGAGGGATTCGAGTGTTACTTTTGGGAGTCCACGGTGATTGCCGAAATCGCCGGACTCAACATCGGCAGTCGTCCGGCATCGCGAAAAAAATCTACTGCGATTGATGATCTACGCGCAATTCCGTGGGTATTCTCGTGGGCGCAATGTCGGCTGATGTTGCCAGGCTGGTATGGCTTTGGCACGGCGATCGGCGATTGGAAAGCACGTCACGGCGAAGCCGGTGTGCGGTTGTTGCAGCGAATGAATTCGGAGTGGGGATTTTTCCGCAGCTTGCTGTCAAACATGGACATGGTGCTCGGCAAAACCGATCTGGCAATTGCTGAAAGTTATTCGCATCTCGTTATCGAGGATACCTTGCGTGAGTCGATTTTTCCGCGCATCAAATCCGAGTGGCAAGCGAGTGTCGCGGCGCTGTTGGAAATTACTCAGCAAAATGAGTTACTCGATGGCAATCCCCTACTCAAACGCTCGATTCGCAATCGCTTTCCGTATATCGATCCGCTCAATCACATGCAAGTTGAATTACTACGCCGCCATCGCAGCGGCGACACTGACGACAAAGTTCAGCGTGGGATACACATGACAATTAACGGAATTGCGGCGGGATTGCGGAATAGCGGGTGACAGCGTACCCCCAGCACCAACTGATGCTGCGCTAAATGTAAGCGATTAGCCTTCGTGCTGTGCTGCGCTTGCAGATTTTTCAATCCACCGTTTGATGCGATTGGCGTCGGCAGCGCGGGTGAGTTTCCCCCATGAGTCGAGCAACACAATGATGACCGGTTTTTGCCCCATCCATGCTTGCATCACCAAGCATTTACCGGCTTCGCTGATGTAGCCGGTTTTTGACAAACCGATTTCCCATGCCGAACTCTTCACCAAACTATTAGTGTTGTGGTATTGCATCGGTCGCCCCGAGACGGTGACTTCATTGCCTGCTGAAGTCGTGAATTCACGGATTAACGGGTATTGATATGCCGCATCAACCATCTTGGCCAAATCGCGCGGGCTTGATACGTTGGCTTTGGTCAAACCGGTCGCATCTTCAAATCGCGTGTCAGCCAGACCGAGTTCTTGTGCTTTGCGATTCATCGCGGCGACAAAGGCTGGGCGACCGCCAGGATAGTTGCGCGACAACGACGCTGCGGCGCGGTTTTCTGAAGACATAAGCGCAATGCGCAACATTTCTTCGCGGGTCATTTGCGCGCCAACGCGTAAGCGCGAGCTAGTGCCTTTGAGCACGTCGACGTCGTCGTTGCCAATGGTCAAGGTCTCAGACAAATTAGGTTGCGAATCCAGCGACACCATTGCCGTCATCAGTTTGGTAATCGAGGCAATAGGCATGATGGCTTGGGCATTTTTCTCAAACATCACCGCACCAGTGGTTTGGTCTTTGACCAACACGGCGTTTGACTTAAGTGCAAGTGCAGAAAAATCCTCATCGCTAACGGTCACATTGTGACTGTGGCGTGCCGGTTTCGATATGTGTTTTTTCGCCGCCTTGTAAGTGGTGGCGACATGTTTTTTCGCGGCAGAATGCGTATCAATCGCCAACGCATGATTGCTCGTCAGTGCAAGCAGCACGAGCGAAATTGTGGCGGTGAAAAATCTTAATTTTGTTCGCATTGTGGCAACTCCAAAATCGATAACTCGGCGCGAAGTATAGCTCACCAAAAACAATTTTCAGAGAAAAATCAGACCACAATTTCTCCATATAAATAAGCAACTTGCCAAATAATGCTAAACAACTTGCTTAGGTTATATCACGATTACGCCACGTTACGGCGTAGACACGCCAAGAAATTCACGTACCTCAGTAGCACGTGCCGAAGTATCGCGATATCCCAAGTCAATCAGTGCTTGCGTATACGGTTTTTCAAACAACAAATAACTAGTCAAGGCGCCGCCGCGACGATTCATTGCGCCGATGCCGCTGAGCAGCATGCGCACCGGCCAAGGCAAAGCCTCCGCATAGTGGGCGGCCATCTCATCAAGCCGCTCCGACGGAGCAATCACCAGCACATCAATCGGCCGCAAACTCATGTGATTTTGTTTGCGAATTTCTTCTGCAATTCCGTT
>JANYAW010000068.1 GCA_025361105.1 Rhodocyclaceae bacterium
CGCAACATCGACAGCGGCAATTTCATTTGTACCAGTTGCCGCACAGCGGCTTCGGCTGCATCCCAGCTCGGCAAGAAAATCGCATGAAAACTTTCATGCTCCGGCATCGGTGTGACGCGCACGATGACTTCGGTGAGCACGCCGAATCGTCCCTCGGAACCCAAAACCATTTCACGCAAATCCGGCCCCGCACTGGATGCCGGAAAGGTCGGAATATTCAAAGTGCCGACCGGCGTTTCCATCCGTCCGCCGGCAAACATTTGCTCGATACGACCATAGCGCAATGACTGCTGCCCGCTCGAGCGTGTCACCACCCAACCGCCCACCGTGCTGTATTCAAACGATTGCGGAAAATGCCCCAGCGTGTAGCCCTGCGCGCGCAATTGCGCCTCCACCAGCGGCCCCGGCGTGCCCGCAGCGAAAGTCGCCAACTGGCTCAATTTATCCAGATGCAATAAGCGATTCATGCGCGACAAATTGATCGACAACACCGGGCGCTCGCTGATCGGGCAATCAAGATGTCCGGCCACGCTGGTGCCTCCGGCGTAGGGAATCACCATCCAGTTATTGGTCTGGGCCACATCCAGCAATTCACGCACCTGGCCGCTACTCTCGGGGAAAGCCACACCATCCGGCACCGGCGGCAGTGCGCCGCTGCGACGGCGTAGCCAATCGGGATAACTCTCGCCGAGCGCGACCTTGAATCGCTCTGCTGCCTCAGTGGTAATCAGCTTGTGCGGGGCAAGACGCGAAGCCGGAATCGCCGCCAGAAAATCCTCGCGACCGGCGTCGGCTGGCAGTGCCACCATCGGTGCGCCGGCGAACTCGGCCAACATTGTCAGGGCTTGCGCATTGAGCGTCGCCACCGTGGCGTCATCGCCCCAACCATTCCAACGCCGCATGGCTTACTCCAATTTATTTCCAAGCTGAATTGTAGTGGCGGCCATCAACGGCGTGTTACCAGCACCAACTGGCCAGGGCAATCGCATAAACAGATTCTCCCTCCCCTTCAAGGGGAGGGTTGGGGTGGGGATGGGGTGTCGATAGATCAAAAAAACCAGACGCAGCCGTAAAAATCTTCCCCATCCCCCTCCCAGCCTCCCCCTTGAAGGGGAAGGAGCAAACCCCGATAGCATTCATGCGATTGCCCTGACCAAAGGCGGACGTGCGACCGCTACCCGCCAGAATCAAACGCAAAACAATCCATCGCCAGCGTACCCAGCGTGTATCCCTGATAGGCGATGCGCGTCGTAAAACTTTCTCCTGCAGCACCGAGGGCAACAAATATCGGCAGCAAATGTTCCTCGGTCGGATGCGCCATCGCCGCATTCGGCGCCTGGCGACGATAGTCAAACAAAGCCTGCAAATCGCGTCGATTGAGTGCATCGACGAACCAATCGCGAAATGCTTTGGCGTAAGGCTTGGACAAATTTTCCGGCGCGTCGAAAAGCAAATCACGCAAGTTGTGCACCAACCCACCCGATGCCAACAGCATCACGCCAGTGGAAAACAAAGGTGCAAGTTGCTGGCCGAGCCGATAGTGAGATTCGGGCGATTGATTTGGCATCACCGCGATTTGTATCACCGGCACATCAGCGTCGCTGTACATCGCGGCGAGTGGCATCCACGCGCCATGATCCAGCCCCCGCTGTTTGTCGACGGCAATGCCGGGCACCAGCGCCGTCACTTCCTGCGCCAGCTCGACCGCGCCAGGCGCGGGATAACGAATCTCGTACAGCGCCGGTGGAAAGCCATAGAAATCGTGAATGGTTTCCGGTTCCGCCGCAGCACTCACGGACGGTGAGGCGGTTGTCCAATGCGCCGACACCGCAAGAATCGCGCGCGGTCGCGGCAAGGATTTCGCCAGCGCCACCCATGCCGGCACGGCCTCGCCCGGTTCGATCGCCAGCATCGGCGAACCGTGGGAAATGAATAAGGCGGGCAGGGTGATGTTCGTGTGCATGGGAAATTCAGGGGCGACCAGCGCTTGGCATATTTTGCATATCTTTCCAGCCATGCACCGCAACGCCGTTGCGCATCATGCTGGCATCGCCACCATAGACCAAGTGAGCGGGCAGTGCGGCGCGGCCCGCGTAGCCAGCCCATTTGCCTAACCCAGTCAAGAAGTCGGCGTTGAAGGTTTGGCCGGCTTTAATTTCTACGGGTAGCAAATATTCACCTTGCTCAATCAGTACATCAACTTCTTCACCGGTGTTGTTGCGCCAAAAATAGAGGTTGGAATTCATTCCTTGGTTGTAGCGATATTTGAGAAGTTCGCTTATCACAAGATTTTCAAACAGCGCGCCGCGCGCCGAGTGGATGGACAAGTGCGCGGC
>JANYAW010000108.1 GCA_025361105.1 Rhodocyclaceae bacterium
CTGATGTAGACCAGTGCGCGTGGTAAACTTTTTCCACGTCGCAAACAGGCGATCAGGCGGCGGGTTCGCAAGTCATGCTCGCCAGTTGGTGCTGGCGACACGCTGTGTATCACCGCATCTGCAATCCCCGAGAGCCGCCGCAAAGTATGCCGTTGATCGAGATCGCCGCAAATCTGAACCACGCCCAAACGCTCCAGCGCATCGTCACGCTGGCGCACCAAGGCAATCACCCGCCAGTGTTTGGTAAGTTGCGGCAATACGCGGCGCATCACATCGCCACAGCCCACAATCAACAGATTTTTCATTGAAAGATTATCGCATGGCGTTTCAAATCAGCTTGTCGCCCAGTGGTCATCAATACACCGCCGACGCGACCACCACACTGCTGGAGGCCGCACTGGCAGCGGGATTCACGCTGCCTTATGGTTGCCGCAATGGTGCCTGCGGCAGTTGCAAAGGCAAAGTACTGGCCGGTGAAATTGATCACGGCAAAGCGCAGCAAAATGTTTTATCCGATGATGAGCGCGCCAAAGGCATGGCACTTTTTTGCTGCGCCACGGCGCGTAGTAATTTGACTTTGGAATGCCGCGAAGTCGGCAATGCCGGCGATATTCCGGTGCGCATGCTGCCCTGTCGCGTGCAAAAAATCGAACGCGTTGCCGACGATGTCATCATCTTGTCACTCAAACTGCCGACCAACGAACGCTTGCAATTTTTGCCCGGCCAATACATCGAGTTCCTACTAAAAGACGGCAAGCGCCGCGCCTTCTCGATTGCCAACGCACCGCATAGCGACGAATTTGTCACCGTGCATATTCGTCGCGTTGATGGCGGCGCATTCACCGCTCATGTTTTTGAGACGATGAAAGAAAAAGAAATCCTGCGCTTTTATGGGCCGCTCGGAAGTTTTTATCTGCGCGAAGAATCCCCTAAGCCGATTATCTTTGTCGCTGGCGGCACCGGTTTCGCGCCGATCAAAGCCATCATCGAACACGCCATCCAGCATGGCGAAAAGCGCGAAATGCATTTGTATTGGGGCACCCAAAATCGTGCTGGCTTGTATTTGCCGGAGCTACCGGTTTCGTGGCCGATCAATTATGTTCCGGTGCTCTCCAACGCTGAGGCGAGCGACGCATGGCAAGGCCGCCGTGGATTGGTTCATCAAGCAGTGCTTGCCGACCACGGCAATCTTGCTGATTTTCAAGTCTATGCCTGTGGCTCGCCAGCAATGATAGAAAGCGCACGCGTCGATTTTTTCCGCGCCGGATTAGGGGAAGAAAATTTCTTCGCCGATGCGTTCAGCCTCGCGCCGCCGGGAAGCTAAGACGACTGAGCAAAGATTCGCAAAGCACGGCTTTGCGTTTGTGCAGTGAGTGGTTCGCACATAAGCGGCTTAACGGCGTATCACCAGCACCAACTGACAAATCCTGCGAATTACTCGCCCAAATAAGCCGCACGCACTCGTGCATCGGCAAGTAGGTTGGGAGCCGTATCGGAAATCGTAATCTTGCCGCTTTCCATGACATAGCCACGCGAACAGACTTTCAGCGCGAGCAGCGCGTTTTGTTCGACGAGGAAAATGGTGACGCCTTGGGCGGCAACGCTCTGGATGACTTCAAAAACTTTGGCGACCATGATTGGGGCTAGTCCCATTGAAGGTTCGTCTAGCAACAATAATTTTGGCCTGCCCATCAGTGCGCGGCCGATGGCGAGCATTTGTTGTTCGCCGCCGGAGAGCGTTCCGGCGACTTGGTTTTCGCGCTCTTTCAGGCGCGGCAGCATGGTAAAAATTCTTTCTACATCGGCGGCGATTTCGGCCTTGTCCTGGCGGTGATAGGCACCCATGGTGAGATTTTCGGCGATGGTTAATCGGGCGAAAATTCCGCGTCCTTCGGGCACCAAAGCCAAGCCTTTATTGATCAACACATGGCTGGGTAATTCGTTGATTTTTTCGCCCGCGTAGCGAATTTCGCCAGTGGAATTTATCATCCGCGCCAGCGCTTTGAGCGTCGAGGTTTTGCCTGCGCCGTTGGCACCGAGCAGGCAAACCATTTCGCCTTGCATGACCGAGAATGACACGCCTTTGACGGCGGCGATTCCGCCGTAGTGGACTTCGAGATTTAACGCGTCGAGCAATGGCGAAGATTCTGGCTTATTCATTTGCAGTTCCAATGTAAGCCTCGATAACTTTCGGGTTGGCGCGCACGACGCTGGGCACGTCTTCACAAATTTTCTGGCCGTAGTCGAGCACGGCAACGCGGTCGCACAAACCCATCACCAATTTCACATCGTGCTCAATCAACAAGACGGTGAGGCCATCGCCACGCAAGCCTTCGATGAGCGTGCGCAAGGCGGCGGTTTCGGTGGCATTCATGCCAGCGGCCGGTTCATCCAGCGCCAGCAGTTTCGGTTCGGTAGCCAAGGCGCGGGCGATTTCCAAGCGGCGTTGATCGCCGTAGCACATCTCTCTGGCCAAGCTGTTGGCGTGCTCGGCGACACCAACGTAATGCAGCAATTCCTCGGCACGACGGCGTATCGCCGCTTCTTCAGCGCGCTCGGTTTTGGTACGCAACATCGCGCCGAATACGCCTGCACGCGTGCGCAGGTGTCGCCCGACCATCACATTTTCCAATGCGGTCATGTTGCCAAACAAGCGGATGTTTTGAAATGTGCGCGCGATGCCAGCGGCGGCCACCGTGTGCGGGCTTTCAAGCGTGAGCGGCGCGCCAGCAAAACTTATCTCGCCACCGTCACGTTGATAGAGGCCGGTGAGGACATTGAAGAAGGTCGTTTTGCCCGCGCCGTTCGGTCCAATCAAGCCATAAATTTCGCCGCGCCGGATGGTGAGCGAAACGTCTTTGAGCGCTTGCACACCACCGAATTTTTTTCCGATGCCGCTGGCATCGAGCAGCACTTCATTGGCCGTGGTCATCGTTTGTGTCATTTAGCCGCCGCAGTCATCTCGCGACGATGGCGCGATTCTGGCCAAATGCCGGCTGGACGAAAACGCATGGTCAGCACTAGCGCCAAACCGAAAATCAGCATGCGCAAGACTTCGGGATCTATCCACATTTTGCCGAAGATCGCCATCTGCACCGGTTCGACCGTATAGCGCAAAATTTCCGGCACGAATGAGAGCAAAACTGCGCCAGCAATCACGCCCCAAATATTGCCCATTCCGCCCATCACCACCATCGCCAACACCATAATGGACTCGTTCAAAATGAAACTTTCGGGACTCACAAAACCTTGAATCGCCGCGAACATGCCGCCGGACAAGCCACCGAACGATGCTCCCATCGCGAAGGCCAACAACTTGATGTTGCGCGTGTTGATGCCGGTGGCTTTTGCGGCGACTTCATCTTCGCGTATTGCCACCCAGGCGCGACCGATGCGCGAATCTTTGAGTCGGCCATTGATGATCACCACCACCATCAGCGCCAGCATCAGAAAATAATAATATTTAATCGGGCCGCTGACGATGAGGCCGCCAAGCGTGTCGACCTTGCCAAAATCGATCGGACCGATTTGGAAAGAATCAATTTGCGCGATGCCTTTTGGCCCGTTGGTGATGTTGATCGGCGCAGCCATATTGTTCATGAAAATGCGCACAATTTCACCGAAGCCCAAAGTCACAATGGCAAGGTAATCGCCGCGCAGTTTTAAGGTCGGTGCGCCTAGCACCGCACCGGCAATGCAAGCCACCAACGCGCCGATTGGCAAGATGATCCAAAACGGCAGGTGTACGCCCAAGTGTGGCGAAGCCAGCAGCCCGTAGGTGTATGCGCCGACGGCGAAAAACGCGATGTAGCCCAAATCGAGTAATCCGGCGAAGCCGACCACGATGTTCAAGCCCAAGGAGAGCAACACGAATAGAACTGCGAAATTAGTGATGCGCACCCATGCCGTGCCGACCAGCGCCAGCGCGAACGGCAGGGCGATTAACGCAATCGCCAGCGCGATCATCGGCGCAATGTTGCCCTTGTTATGCAAAAAGTTCGTCGGGATTTTCATGCGCGCTCCGAGACACGTTCGCCAAGCAATCCTGATGGTCGGAACACCAGTACCAAAATCAACATCAAGAAGGCAAACACGTCTTGATAATTGCTGCCGAACAACACGAAATTGCCGCCGTCCTTGCATTGCTCAACCAGCATTGAACTGGTCAGCGACCATTGGCACAAATCGGTAATCTCGCCGATATAGCCTGATCCCATTGCTTCGACCAAACCGAGCAACAAGCCGCCGAGCATCGCTCCGGCCAAATTACCAATACCGCCGAGCACCGCTGCCGAGAAGGCTTTGAGGCCGAGCGTGAAGCCCATGGTGTAGTGGATGATGCCGTAATAAGAACCATACATCACTCCAGCCACGGCACCGAGCGCCGCACCGATGACGAAAGTTGCGGCGATGACTTTGTCGGCGTTCACGCCCATCAATCCGGCGATGCGAACGTCCTCCGCCGTGGCGCGCATGGCGATGCCAAAGCGGGTGCGATACACGAACCAGCTCAAGCCAGCCATCATGGTGAATGACAACAAAATGATGGAAATCTGCACGCTGCTAATCGAAGCTTCACCGATATTGAAAACCGGATTGGCGATGATTTGCGGGAAGGCTTTTGGATTACGCCCCCACACCATCAAGGCGAGGTGCGCGAGGATGATGGACATGCCAATCGCCGTGATTAGCGGTGCCAAGCGTGGTGCGTGGCGCAAGGGGCGATAGGCGATGCGTTCGAGCAAATAACCTATCGTCATACAAACGGGAATTGCCGCGACAACGGCGGTGAGCAATATCACCGGCGCGGGCAATGCGCCGCCAGCCAAACTGGTGATGACCGTGAAGGCGACCATCGCCCCGATCATCACGACTTCGCCATGCGCGAAGTTGATCAGTTGAATCACACCATAAACCATGGTGTAACCGAGCGCGACCACGGCATAAACACTGCCGGTGGTCAAGCCGTTAATAATTTGTTGAAGGAAGATGTCCATAATTTTTAGTCGAAAAAAAGGGAAGTCGCGGTTGGGCGACTTCCCTTGTTTCTACCTGGCCTATTGACCGCTTATGGTTTAGCGGCGGGGGCAGGGGCTGCTGCGGGTGCGGCAGCCGGAGCGGCGGCGGGAGCAGCAGCTGCGGCAGGTGCCGGTGTTGCACCCATTGCCATGTACTCGTCAAGCGTCATCGACTTGCCACTCTTGATGATGGCGACTGGCGTAATCTTGCCGGCCTTCAAGGTGAAAATCGTCATTTCGGCGTCTTTACGGTCACCCTTGGCATCAAACTGGATATTGCCGCTGGCACCGTTGTAGTCGCTGGCAGCGAGCACTGGCAGATACTTTGCAGGATCAGCCGAACCAGCCTTGACCATCGCGGCGATTAGCAGCTTGGCAGCGTCGTAGGTGAATGGCGAGTAAAGAATAGGGTCGACCTTGAATGCGGCCTTGTAGCCATCAAGGAAAGCCTTGCCGGTAGCAGCAACCGGGATACCAGCTTGCGAGCAGACCAGGCCTTCGGCAGCTTCGCCAGCAAGTTCAGCCATGCCGGGCTTATCGGTACAGGCACCATCACCAAATGCGAACACGGCTTTGATACCCAGTTCGCGCGCTTGCTTGAGCAATGGGCCGCCGGTAGCGTCCATGCCGCCGTAAAACACGGCATCAGGTTTTTTGCCTTTGACTTTGGTCAGCACAGCTTTCCAGTCTACCGTTTTGTCGGTGCCTTTTTCGCGTGGCAGAACTTTCACGCCAGCCGCTTTGAGCGATTTTTCAACTTCATTGGCCAGACCTTCGCCGTAGGCAGTCGCATCGTCAATCACGGCCACGGTCTTGGGCTTGGCTTGGGTCGCCAGGTAATTAGCGATAGCCGGACCTTGCTGGTCATCACGACCAACCACGCGGAAAGTGACTTTCAGGCCACGCTCGGTCAGCACTGGATTGGTCGCCGAGCCAGAAATCACCGGGATGCCAGCCGCTTCGTAAATCACCGAAGCAGGAATGGTGGTGCCCGAATTCAAGTGGCCGACGATACCGGCGACTTTGGCATCAACCAGTTTCTGAGCAACGGTATTGCCAACTTTTGGATCGCCTTGGTCATCTTCGGCAACCAGTTCAAACTTAACTTGCTGGCCTCCAATCGTCGTGCCAGCGGCGTTGGCTTGGTCAATGGCCAGACGCGCGCCATTTTCGTTGTCCTTGCCAAGGTGAGCGATACCGCCAGTCAAAGGACCAACGTGGCCGATTTTGACTACGGTGACGGGTGCCGGTGCAGGCGCAGCAGCGACAGGTTCTTCCTTCTTGCCACAACCCATTACAAGGACTGCGGCAGCGACGGAAAGCGATAGGGCTTTCATCTGAAAATTCATATTGGGAGGCTCCGTAAAAATGTGGGAAAAGGTCTGCAGGACCAAACGAGCAAGGAATGCTACGTAGCCAGATTTTGACAATGTATTGGCTTGTGTGTCAATGATTGATTTAGTCGCGTGGGTTTTCGACCGAAAATCAGTGCAACGGCGCTACAGCGGCGTGTGGCCAGCACCAAAGGCAAGAAATTCAAAGCTTGCCAGCGCGCGTGATTGGCAAGTGTTGGATTGGGTTCGACCTGACTTTGATCGCCCGTTTGATCGCCCGCGCCATAATTCCGGCGCTAGTCGCAGGTGCATTACGGCGAAAACCAAATGGCGTCATCGCGTAGAGCCTACAGCACACCCTACGGAAACCCGTCGGGTAGCGACGAGGCTGCTTCAAGCAGTTCGGTAAGGTTCATTGTTGATAGCGCCGAAAGACTTTCCAAAAGTATCGCTTTACCTTACCCCATCCACCGACCATCGTCCAAGCGGCGGATTCGGCTCAGCGCGGCCAGTGCTGCCAGCAAGCCGGGCAAGCGTGGCTTGACCTTGGCGGTAGTGGTGAAACGCGCGGCGAGTTGGGATTCGGTTTGTGGCGTTCCGCTGTCGAGCAGTTGGGCGAGGGTGGCAAGTTGCTCGGGGAGCGTGGCGGGCCAAGGGAGTTTCGCGCTGGCAGTCTTGGCATTGGTCGCGGCTTTGCGCGGTACCACGGGGGGTGAATCTGCGGCATCGAGCAGTGCAGACTGCGCGTTGGGGTTCTGGAATTCGGGACGCAGCCAGCGGATGGTGCCTTGGGCTTCTTCGTTTTGGCGCTGCGCGTTGAGGGCGACCAAACGTGTCAATATTTCTTCGTCATTGGGGATTTCTGTCCAGCCGTAGGCCGCGCAAACTTGTGTGTCAAGTTCCTGGTGCAGGCTTTTCATCACGCCGACCAGGCCGAGTTCGTAGATCGCCTTTTCCTTTGCGCTTAACGGCGTGTCACCAGCACCAACTGACGAGTTTGCAGTCGACTTGATTTTCTTTGCTTCCAGTACAAAACAGCCGCGCTTGTAGCAGTCGATGCGTCCTTCGGAACTGCTGCCATCACCATGGCGAAATATCACGCGGCGCTCGAACACGTAAGCATTATCGGCAGTGTTTTCTTGCGCGGG
>JANYAW010000142.1 GCA_025361105.1 Rhodocyclaceae bacterium
TACTTGCACTCCCGCCTGCTCGAGCGTGCGGCCCGCGTCAGCGAAGAATGGGTGGAAAACTTCACCAAAGGCGCGGTCAAGGGGAAAACGGGTTCGCTTACCGCGTTGCCGGTAATCGAAACGGCTGCTGGCGATGTTTCCGCCTTTGTGCCGACCAACGTGATCTCCATTACCGACGGCCAGATATTCCTGGAAACCGATCTGTTCAATGCCGGTATCCGTCCTGCCATCAACGCTGGCATCTCGGTATCGCGCGTGGGTGGTGCGGCGCAGACCAAAGTCATCAAGAAGCTCGGTGGCGGGGTACGTTTGTCGCTCGCACAATATCGTGAGTTGGCCGCTTTTGCCCAGTTCGCTTCCGATTTGGATGATGCCACCCGCAAGCAGCTTGAACGTGGTCGCCGTGTGACCGAATTGATGAAGCAATTGCAGTACGCGCCACTGTCGGTTGCCGATATGGCGATTACGCTTTACGCATCGAACGAAGGCTTCATGGACGATGTGGATGTGCCGCGGATTCTGCCCTTCGAGGCAGCCTTGCATCAGTTCATGCATCAGCAACACGCCGCCTTGGTTGCCAAAATTGCTGCGACGAATGAGCTGGATAAGGAATCGGAAGCTGAGCTAAAAGCAGCCGTGACCACGTTCAAGAAGTCGTGGGCTTAATTGCTAGTTATCCGTCAATTCGCATAACGCTTAACAATTAACTAAGGGCAATCATGCCAGGCAGCAAAGAGATACGCACCAAGATCAAGAGCGTGCAAAACACGCGCAAGATCACCAAAGCGATGGAAATGGTCGCCGCCTCCAAAATGCGCAAAGCGCAGGAACGGATGCGTGCCGCGCGTCCCTATAGCGAGAAAATTCGCCGTCTGGCCGCCAATCTTTCGCAAGCTTTGGTTACTGAATATCGCCATCCCTTCCTGACCAAGGTCACAGCGCATAAGCGCATTGGTCTTATTGTTGTTACTTCTGACAAAGGGCTGTGCGGCGGTCTGAACACCAACGTGCTTCGCTTGTGCATGAACACCATGCGTGAATGGGAGACGCAGGGCGTGACAGAAATGCGCGTCACCGCAATTGGCAACAAAGGCTTGGGTTTCATGCAACGCTTGGGAGCGAAAGTCGTTTCCAGCATTACCCATATAGGCGACACGCCGCATATGGACAAGCTCATCGGCCCGATCAAGGTGATGATTGATGCCTTCCAAAATGGTGAGTTGGACGCGGTTTACGTGTCCTACACGCGCTTTGTCAATACGATGAAACAAGAGCCGGTGTTGGAGTCGTTATTGCCGCTTTCTGGCGAGCGCATGGGCACTCCACAGCGCAGCTGGGATTACATTTACGAGCCAGATGCGCAAGCAGTGATTGACGAGCTCCTGCTTCGCTACGTTGAAGCACTGATTTACCAGGGCGTTGCCGAAAACATGGCTTCCGAGCAATCGGCGCGTATGGTAGCGATGAAAGCTGCGACCGATAACGCGGGGAGCGTGATCAAGGAATTGCAGTTGGTGTACAACAAAGCGCGCCAAGCCGCAATTACCAAAGAAATCTCCGAGATTGTCGGTGGCGCGGCGGCCATTGCAGGCTAAGTCGACCGCAGTTTTCACAGCGAATTTTGCAACGCATTTGAAACGCATTTTGCAACTACAAGAATCACATTAAGGATACGACCATGAGCAGCGGAAATATTGTTCAGTGCATTGGAGCCGTGGTGGACGTCAAGTTCCCCCGCGAATCCCTTCCCAAAGTGTATGAAGCCTTGGTGCTCGACGAAGCCAACTCTGGCAATGCCGAGTCCGGTCTGACCTTTGAGGTCCAGCAGCAGTTGGGCGACGGTATCGTGCGCACCATTGCGCTCGGCTCGACCGACGGCTTGCGTCGCGGTATGAAAGTCAAAGGTAGCGGCGCACCGATTTCAGTGCCGGTTGGCACGGGTACGCTAGGCCGCATCATGGATGTGCTTGGCCGTCCAATCGACGAAGCTGGCCCGATTAAATGTGACGAATTGCGCCCGATTCATGCCAAAGCACCGAAGTTTGATGAGTTGTCGCCTTCGGTCGATTTGCTGCCCACAGGCATCAAGGTTATCGATCTAATTTGCCCGTTTGCCAAAGGCGGCAAAGTCGGCCTGTTCGGCGGCGCCGGGGTGGGCAAGACGGTGAACATGATGGAACTCATCAACAACATCGCCAAGTCTTACGGTGGTTACTCAGTGTTCGCTGGTGTTGGCGAGCGCACTCGTGAGGGCAATGATTTCTATCACGAGATGGAAGAATCCAAAGTTCTCGACAAAGTCGCGATGGTGTTCGGTCAAATGAACGAACCACCAGGCAACCGTTTGCGCGTTGCGCTAACCGGCTTGACGATGGCTGAAAAATTTCGTGACGAAGGCCGCGACATCCTGTTCTTCGTTGATAACATTTATCGCTACACGCTGGCGGGAACCGAAGTTTCCGCGCTACTGGGCCGTATGCCGTCCGCCGTGGGTTATCAGCCGACGTTGGCCGATGAAATGGGTCGCTTGCAAGAGCGCATCACTTCGACCAAAGTTGGTTCGATTACCTCGATTCAAGCCGTGTATGTGCCGGCCGATGACTATACCGATCCATCGCCGGCAACGACGTTCGCCCACTTGGACTCCACTGTGGCACTGTCGCGTGAAATCGCTTCCTTGGGTATTTATCCTGCGGTTGATCCGCTCGATTCGACCTCGCGTCAGCTCGATCCGTTGATCGTTGGTGAAGAGCATTACAGCGTTGCCCGCCGCGTGCAAGCCAATTTGCAGCGCTACAAGGAACTGCGCGACATCATCGCGATTTTGGGTATGGACGAGCTGGCACCGGAAGACAAATTGGCTGTGACTCGCGCCCGCAAAATTCAGCGTTTCTTGTCGCAACCATTTAATGTGGCCGAAGTATTCACTGGTTCACCAGGCAAAATCGTGCCGCTGGCCGACACCATCAAAGGCTTCAAAATGATTGTCGATGGCGAATGCGATTCGATTCCTGAGCAAGCGTTTTACATGGTTGGTGCTATCGAAGAAGTGTTTGAAAAAGCCAAGACACTTAACTGAGAACTGACGGAAAAACTTCATGGCCATGACCATTCATGTTGATGTTGTAAGTGCCGAAGCCTCGATCTTTTCCGGCTTGGTTGAGTTCGTCGTCCTCCCCGGCGAAGCCGGTGAACTTGGCATCATGCCCGGCCATGTGCCATTGATGACGCGCATCAAACCCGGTGCCGTGCGTTTGAAATTGCCGGACAACAAAGAAGAGTTAATTTTTGTCGCTGGTGGTTTGCTTGAAGTGCAGCCTGGTCTGGTCACTGTGCTTGCCGATACTGCGATTCGCGGTGCCGACCTTGACGAAGCAAAGGCGCTTGAAGCCAAGCGCTTGGCCGAAGAAGCGATGCTTAATCGCAGCGCTACGCTTGACTATGCTCGTGCCCAAGCCGAACTTGCCGAAGCCATCGCACAGCTCTCGGCGATTGATCGTTTGCGCAAGCGCGGTCACTAACGGTGCGACGAAGATTTCGCTAATGCACTATTGAAAACGGACAGCTAGGGCTGTCCGTTTTGCATCCTGCTTAATACGTAATTTCATTGACATAACGGCGTGTCGTCAGCACCAACTGGCGAGATTTGACAGAACAATACTCGGAGTCCCCATGTCCTATTCGCACTTGCTTGCCCCGCTTGATCTCGGTTTCACCACCTTAAAAAACCGTGTTCTGATGGGCTCGATGCATACCGGCCTGGAAGACATCGCCGGCGCGCATGGCCGTATGGCGGCGTTTTATGCAGCGCGCGCCAAAGGTGGCGTTGGGCTGATCGTGACGGGTGGTTTCGCACCGAACGAAGACAGTATCGTGATGCAAGGCGGCTCGATTTTCAACAACGAGGCTGAGGCCGAACGACATCGTGTGATTACCGATGCCGTGCACGAATATGGCGCGAAAATCTGCGTGCAGATTTTGCACACCGGGCGTTATGCGTATAGCAAAAAACCTGTTGCGCCGTCCGCCATCAAAGCGCCGATTAACCCCGTTACACCGCGCGCGCTCACTGAAGAAGAAATCCTGCAAACCATCGCCGATTACGCGCAATGCGCGGCAATGAGCCAACACGGTGGCTACGATGGTGTGGAAATCATGGGCTCAGAAGGCTATCTCATCAATCAGTTCATCGCCCCCCACACCAATCATCGCGACGATCAATGGGGCGGCGAATTTGAAAACCGTATCCGCTTTGGCCTTGAAGTTATTCGTGCCGTGCGCGCTCGTACGGGACCTAACTTCATCATCATCTTCCGTCTTTCGATGCTCGATTTAGTAGAAGGCGGTAGCACTTGGGACGAAGTCGTGGCGTTGGCCAAGGAGGTCGAAAAAGCTGGTGCGACCATCATCAACACCGGCATCGGTTGGCATGAAGCGCGTATCCCGACCATTGCCACCATGGTACCGCGCGCGGCGTATGCGGGGGTGACAGGACGCATGATGGGGCAGGTGAAGATTCCACTGATCACCACCAATCGCATCAACGATCCGCAAGTTGCCAATGACATCATCGCCCGTGGTGACGCTGACATGGTTTCCATGGCGCGGCCTTTCCTGGCCGATCCGGAATTCGTTAACAAAGCCGCCGCTGGTCGCGCCGACGCAATCAACACTTGCATTGGCTGTAATCAGGCTTGTCTTGATCACATTTTTACCATGCAGTTTTGCTCCTGTTTGGTCAATCCTTATGCTTGTCACGAAACCGATGTCGTTGTGGAGCAGGCACTAACTCCGCGCAAGATTGCGGTGGTTGGTGCAGGGCCAGCAGGAATGGCGGCGGCAACGCAGCTTGCAGAGCGTGGTCACCTCGTCACGCTGTTTGATGGCGCAAGCGAAATCGGCGGCCAATTCAATCTCGCGCGCAAGATTCCGGGCAAGGAAGAATTTGCCGAAACTCTGCGCTATTTCCGAACCAGATTGCGCGAACTCAAGGTCGACGTACAACTTCAACGGCGTGTATCCGTTGAAAACTGCGGCACCAACTTCCAAGGTTTTGATCACGTCGTTGTCGCCACCGGCGTCACACCACGCCAGCTCACTATTCCCGGCATCGACCACGCCAAAGTCGTCAGCTACATCGATGTCATCGAAGGCCGCGCGACCGCTGGCAAGCGCGTCGCCATCGTTGGTGCAGGCGGCATCGGTTTCGACGTGGCCGAGTTACTTACCCACACTGGCAAGCACGGTTTCACCCACGGCAGCCAAGTTGCTACGCCTGAGGCAATTACCGCCTACCATAAAGAGTGGGGCATCGATACCCGTTATGGGAACAATCGCGGCGGACTGACCGAGCCACAAATGTCAGTACCGGTGCGCGAGCTTTGGTTACTCCAACGCAAATCTAGCAAAGTCGGCGACGGGCTCGCCAAAACTACCGGCTGGTCGCGTCGTTTGCTATTGCAAAAACGTGGTGTGCATATGATTAACGGTGTTGAGTACGTGAAGATTGACGACGAAGGTCTGCACATGGTGATCAACGACAAACCGCAAGTGTTGGCGGTCGATACCATTGTCATTTGCGCCGGCCAAGAACCACAACGCGAACTCGTCGCCGGACTCACCGCAGCCGGAGTCGAGCACACGCTGATTGGCGGTGCAGATGTCGCCGCCGAGCTTGACGCCAAACGTGCGATTTGGCAGGCGACGGAAGTGGCGTTGGAGTTGTAGGGTCTTTAACGGCGTGTCATCAGCACCAACTCGCAAACTGAGAACCGAACCGTGACTTCCGCACATAAAGTCCTTTCCGCACAAGACCTCGCGCCGCTACTCGAGGTCACGCGCCGCCTCGCCGAACCATTCGATTTAATGACGATGTTGGCTGAAGTCATCAAAGCCGCCAAGCTGGTGCTCGATGCTGAACGTGGCACAGTCTGGCTGTATGACCAAGCGGTCGACGAACTGGTGCTGCAAGTCGCCACCGACATCGCGCCAGTGCGTGTTCCTGCAACCACCGGCATCGTCGGCAGCTGCGCGCACAATCGCCAACTCATCAACGTCCCCGACTGCTACGCCGATCCGCGTTTTAACGCCGAGCTAGACCGACAATCGAACTACCGCACGCGTTGCATGCTGACCTTGCCTCTGATCGATCATCAAAACGCATTGGTTGGCGTGTTGCAAGTGCTCAACAAACGCGACGGTGTTTTCGATCTCGATGACGAGGCGCTGGCCACCTCGCTCGCCGCCCAATGCGCCGTAGCGATTCAGCGTGTGCAAATGACCAAGGCGTTGATCGAGAGCGAAAAAATGCGCCAGGAATTGGAAATGGCGCGCGCTGTGCAACAAAGCACTTTGCCCGAAGTCATGCCCAGCTTCGCAGGTTACGAAGTCTATGGCGAATCCAACCCCGCCGATCTCACTGGTGGCGACACTTTCGACGTGGCCTTGATCGACGACAAACTCCTGCTCGTCCTAGGCGACGCCACTGGCCACGGCCTTGCGCCTGCATTGCAAGTCACACAAATGCAAGCCATGTTGCGCATGGCGTTTCGGCTTGGCACGACGCTCGACACCGCCTATATGCAGTTGAACAACCAGCTGTGTTTGATGCTCGAAGACGACAAATTCATCACGGCATTTATTGGTCTGGTCGACCCGCAAGATCACACGGTGCGCTATCACAGCGGGGGGCAAGCGCCGATTCTTCATTACGATGCCGGACACGCGAAATGGCATCGGCATAACCCTACCTGCTTTCCGCTCGCCGCCATGCCTATCGCCAAAGAGCGACTCGCTGCTCAATTGGTGCTCGGTGCGGGCGATTTGCTGGTATTAATCTCCGACGGCGTATTCGAGTATCACAATACCAGTGGTGAAATGTTTGGCGAACAGCGTTTGACCGACGCAATCGACACTTGCCAAAATAATTCGCTCAAGG
>JANYAW010000178.1 GCA_025361105.1 Rhodocyclaceae bacterium
CCTTGGCGGCGGTGGTGATGATGATTCTCGCTTTGCCATTTGGCTATATGCAAGACCGCATGGGAGCGGTGAGCGTGCGGGTCTTCTCGGGCATCATGCTGGGCATTGGTTTTTATATGCTCAATGGATTATTTTCCAGCCTCGGTGTGATTAACGGTTGGCCACCGTTTTATTCGGCGATTACGCCTAGCGTTATTTTTCTGCTGGCCGGATCGTCGTTGTTGTGGTGGGTGGAACGTCGTTAGCGGTGACGATGCGGGTTGCCGCCAAACGGTCATGCAAAAACTGGCGATCACGGTCGAATAAAGCCCACACAATTCCCACACCAAAAAATAGCAGACTGGGCCACGCCAGACTGTATCGTAATATCAGCGCGCGTAACGCCGGTTTGCTGACATTTGCGCCGGTCAGTTTTATTTTCCACGTCTGCATCGCCAGGGTTTGCCCACCGTGGAACCAGCACCAAATGAAGTAAAGCGCCATCAACACAAACAAATGCAGCCACAACCAGACACCCGGGACAACGGCACCTGCAAGCCAGGCGATCAGTAGATGAGGGACTATCAGCCCAGCGGCGAGCACCCCAATCAGCAACAAGCTCTCATAAACCATGCTGGCGAGCCGCCGCCGTATCGTTGGCACTTCTTGCATCGAATTTTTTAGGGTTTGCCGGAGGTCGTTGGCTTGAGTGGTGGTGTTGCAGGGGATTGCTCACCAGTTGGTGCTGGTGACACGCCGTTGCCAGCGCCTTTTGGCAATTCGCTTGTCGGCAATGGCACAGTTCTTTGCGGCAACGGACGGACAAGCGGCATGAGTGGTTTGGCGGTCGGTTTGCGCGCTGCCTCGGCTTTAAGTTGTTCGCGCTGCTCGGCAGGCAATTGGGAATATTCCTCCCATTTTCGTTTAATGTTTTCCTTGTGATCTGGCGTGACTTGCTTGAGCGATTTGTAATTCGCCCGTGCTTGGCTGCGTTGCTCGGGGGTCAAACTCGCCCAGTCTTTCATGCGCTGATCGACGCGATGCTTTTCGTCGGCTGACATAGTCGAGTAGCGCTGGGCAATACCGATCCATTTCTTACGCCGGTAACTTTCCATCGCAGGCCAGTCGCTGGCCAAGGGTTTGAGTACCGCGCGTTGCTCCGGCGTGAGTTGCTCCCAGTTCGGCTGACTGAGCGCAGGAACTAGTGTCTGGGTTCCGACCGGCGCTGTGGGCGACCCTGTGGAAGTGCCTGCCAACGAAGCACTCGCGACGATGCCAAGGCCAATGACTAGGGCGACGACGATCTTGAGCGTTCTAGCCACGAGTGGAATCCAGTGTCAGAATAAATTTCAGGCGGAAGTTCGTCGGAGAGCAAGGCGCTGTCGATTTCTTCGTATTCGTTTGCCTGATCGAATTTGTCCCAGTAATAAGTACCGACGAGGCCGAGGCTAAGCGCCATTGCAATCGCCACCACACGCAAAGGTTGGGCGGCGAGTACCAAGGTGTGTGCAAAACCAGAGCTCTGCCGCTCCTGACGCATACGGAAGGTCTCTAGCGCTACCATTCGATTTTTCCGTAGACCGACCAGGACCTCGTTAGGCAAGCACTCTGCGGCCTCGTTTAAGGCTTGGCGGAGACGATTGGCCGTTTGATGTTGTTCAGCGTCATTCATAGTTCAATTCCTTTCGCTTGCAATGCAGCCCTGAGTACATGAGTGGCGCGCGAACAATGTGTTTTAACGCTACCCTCGGAGCAACCCATCACTAAGGCCGTCTCAGCCGTGTCCATATCTTCCCAGTAACGTAATAGGAAGGCTTCGCGTTGACGTGAAGGCAACTTTGCTACTTCTTGTTCAATGATTGCAAGCACTTGGCTGCGCTGTAACTGCGCGACGGGCTCGCCCAGACCCTCTTTCGTTGGATCGGCTGGCAAAAAATCCAGCGGATCGGTGTCGTCGTCATCGCCACCACCAAAGGCTGAGAGCAGGGTCGTCCACGCCGAGCGAACTTTTTGTTTGCGGAAGTGATCGCGAATCAGATTTTGCAAAATCCGATGAAACAACATCGGCCATTCGGCGGCCGGACGCTCTGCATACTTGTCAACGAGGCGCAACATCGCGTCTTGAACAATATCCAACGCGACATCGCGATCACGTGTCGCGAAATTGGCATGCTTAAAGGCTCGCCGTTCTACTTCAGCAAGAAAAGTCGACAGTTCGTTTTGGCTGGACAGAATATTTCCCTCAAATGGCAAAACTGGAAACGATGGTCTTATGGTTCAACAGCTTACGTGGGAATTCTGAAATCAACGTGTAATTAGCCGGCAATAAGGCATATTTTTTTAAGTAAAAATCAAGCTCAACATGGCAAAAACGTGGCAAAGAGCCTTGACCAACAGGCCGCTACCAAGTAAGGTTGCGAGTTTACTCAAAAATATAGCTTACAAGGATTGTCATGCAACTAACCGGCGCAGAAATCGTTATTCGATGCCTGCAAGAAGAAAATGTCGAGCACGTGTTTGGATACCCCGGCGGATCCGTTCTTTACATCTATGATGAATTTTTCAAGCAGGACAAGCTAAAACATGTCCTTGTTCGTCATGAGCAGGCTGCCGTCCACGCGGCTGATGCTTATTCGCGCTCGTCCAACAAGATTGGTGTCTGCATGGTCACTTCAGGTCCTGGCGTAACCAATGCCGTCACCGGCATTGCGACGGCTTACATGGACTCAATTCCATTGGTCATTCTCACAGGCCAAGTGCCGACCCATTACATTGGCGAAGATGCGTTTCAAGAGTGCGATACGGTTGGCATCACGCGCCCTTGCGTCAAACACAACTTCTTGGTCAAAGATGTCCGTGATTTGGCGGTGACGATAAAAAAGGCGTTTTATCTGGCCAAGACAGGACGTCCGGGGCCGGTGCTTGTCGATATTCCAAAAGATATCACGATGCACAAGTGCGAATTTGAGTATCCAAAAACAATAGAAATGCGCTCGTACAACCCTATTGTCAAAGGACATCCGGGGCAGATTAAAAAGGCGGTGCAATTGCTGTTGGATGCCAAACGCCCACTGATTTACGCGGGCGGCGGCGTAATTTTGTCGAATTCGTCGACGCGCTTGTTAAGGCTCGCGCATTTGCTGGGTTTCCCAGTGACCAACACCTTGATGGGGTTAGGCGGCTATCCATCGACCGACAGACAATTTCTCGGCATGCTGGGTATGCACGGAACCTATGAAGCCAATATGGCAATGCAAACTGCCGATGTCATTTTAGCGGTTGGTGCGCGATTCGATGATCGCGTCATCGGCAATCAGGTGCATTTCGCTTCCGTGCAACGCAAAATCATTCATATCGACATCGATCCTTCGTCGATTTCAAAACGTGTCAAAGTTGAAGTGCCGATTGTTGGTGATGTTGGCGAAGTCCTCGAAGAACTTTGCAAGCAATTGACTGCCAGCAAAGAGCAGCCTGAACCCAAAGCACTGGCTGCATGGTGGAAGGAAATTGACGCGTGGCGTAGCAAAAAATCGCTCAAATACAAGCAGGGCAAAGAAATCATCATGCCCCAATACGTGATCGAGAAATTGTATGAAATCACCGGCGGCGATGCCTTCGTGACCTCCGATGTTGGCCAGCATCAAATGTGGGCGGCGCAGTATTACAAATTTGACAAGCCTCGCCGTTGGATCAATTCTGGTGGCTTGGGCACGATGGGTGTGGGTCTGCCATATGCGATGGGCGTGAAACTGGCCAATCCGAAAGCGACGGTGGCTTGCGTCACTGGTGAAGGTTCAATTCAAATGAACATTCAGGAATTGTCCACGGCCAAACAATTCCGCTTGCCGATAAAGATTATCAATTTGAACAATCGCTATCTGGGTATGGTTCGTCAGTGGCAGGAAATGTTTCATGGCAATCGCTACGCCGAATCGTATGTGGATGCGCTGCCGGACTTTGTGAAACTTGCCGAAGCCTATGGTCACGTCGGAATGAAAATCGAACGACCGGCGGATGTCGAACCGGCATTGCGTGAAGCATTTACCAAGCACAAAAACGATTTGGTGTTCATGGATTTCATGACCGACCAGAAAGCCAATGTGTATCCAATGGTGGCGGCAGGCAAAGGCTTGTCGGAAATGATTTTGGCTGAGGATTTGTAAGCATGCGCCACATAATTTCGATACTTTTGGAAAATGAAGCTGGTGCTTTGTCGCGGGTGTGCGGACTTTTTTCGGCACGCGGTTACAACATCGAATCGCTCACCGTGGCACCGACTGAAGACGCGTCCTTGTCGCGGATGACCATTGTCACTGCGGGCTCAGACGCAATCATCGAACAGATCACCAAGCAGCTAAACAAGCTGATTGAAGTGGTCAAAGTGGTGGACTTGTCCGAGGCTCCGCATATCGAGCGCGAGCTGATGCTGGTCAAAGTCCGTGCAGTCGGAAAAGACCGCGAGGAAATGAAACGCATCGCGGATATTTTTCGCGGTCGCATCATCGATGTAACCGAAACCAGTTATGTCATTGAACTAACTGGCAACGGCAGCAAGCTCGACGCATTCCTCGAAGCCATAGATCGCTCGCTGATTATGGAAACTGTCCGTACCGGTGTTAGCGGCATCGGGCGTGGCGACCGAATTCTCAAAGTATGACCCACTCAAATCTAAACATTGATTAAGGACAACAGCATGAAAGTGTATTACGACAAAGACGCCGATCTCTCGCTCATCAAGGGCAAAAAAGTCACCATCGTTGGCTACGGCTCACAAGGCCACGCCCACGCCAACAACCTCAAAGAGTCGGGCGTTAATGTGGTGGTCGGCCTGCGCAAAGGCGGCGCTTCGTGGAGCAAGGCCGAAAAAGCTGGCCTGAAAGTCGAAGAAGTCGCGACTGCGGTCAAAGGTGCTGACGTAGTGATGATGCTCACGCCGGATGAGCATATCGCGGCGATTTACGCGAGCGAAGTTGAACCGAATCTCAAGCCCGGCGCTGCGCTAGCGTTTGCCCACGGTTTCAACATTCATTACGCCCAAGTGTTACCACGTAGCGATGTCGACGTCATCATGATTGCGCCAAAAGGCCCAGGCCATTTGGTACGCTCGACCTATGTTCAAGGCGGCGGCGTGCCTTCGTTGATTGCTGTTCATCAAGACACCAGCGGTCGTGCCAAAGACATTGCGCTGTCCTATGCAGCGGCCAACGGCGGCACGCGTGGCGGGGTGATTGAAACCAGCTTCCGTGAAGAAACTGAAACGGATTTGTTTGGCGAACAAGTGGTGCTGTGTGGTGGAACGGTGGAGCTGATTAAGGCTGGTTACGAAACGCTGGTGGAAGCTGGATACGCGCCAGAAATGGCGTACTTTGAATGCTTGCACGAGCTCAAGCTAATCGTTGATTTGATCTACGAAGGCGGCTTGGCGAATATGCATTATTCGATTTCCAACAACGCGGAATTTGGCGACATCACACGTGGCCCGCGCATTGTTACCGAAGAAACCAAACGCGAAATGAAGAAAATTTTGGGCGAGATTCAAAGTGGACAATATGCCCGCGAATTCATCCTCGAAAATCGCGCTGGTGCACCGATGCTGCACGCACAGCGACGCAATCTGGCCAATCATCCGATTGAGCAAGTCGGCGCGCAATTGCGTTCGATGATGCCGTGGATACAGAAGAACAAATTGGTGGATCAAAGCAAGAATTGATTTCCAAGGCGACAACAAAAAGCACAGCGAGGCTGTGCTTTTTTTACGTCTGCACTCTCGCCAGTTGGTGCTGGTGACACGCCGTCATGGACTCACCAGATGCGAGCATGAAGCGCTACAATCAAACGCGAAACAAGATCACCACCAAAGGTAAATCGCAATGCAGTTTCCAAAAAATAGTAAAGGCTTGATGAATCCGGAATTACGTCGGCGAGGAATTTTCTTGCTGCCAAATGCGCTCACCACTGCTGCACTATTTGCTGGGTTTTATGCCATTGTGCAAGCGATGAACGGGCTTTATGAGATTTCGGCGGTGGCAATTTTTGCGGCGATGGTGCTCGACGGACTCGATGGCCGAGTAGCGCGACTGACCAGAACACAAAGCGCATTCGGTGCCGAATACGATTCCTTGTCCGACATGGTGTCGTTTGGTGCCGCGCCT
Source organism: Rhodocyclaceae bacterium (assembly GCA_025361105.1). Lineage (GTDB taxonomy): Bacteria > Pseudomonadota > Gammaproteobacteria > Burkholderiales > Rhodocyclaceae > JADKHX01. The sequence goes on from JANYAW010000178.1 coordinate 6,132, forward strand.
GCATTGGTGATTTACGAATACGTATTGAAAGGCTTGGGTAATTTTGGTTGGGCCGCCGCGTTTATTTATTGCGCTTGTGCGGCATTGAGGCTGGCGCGGTTTAACACCAACATCGGGATTGTCGACAAGCGATATTTTCAGGGCATGCCCAGCCCAGCGGCGGCAGCCTTGGTGGCGGGTCTGGTGTGGCTAATTCATGACTTGAAAATCCAAGTTGAGGACATCCGCATCCCCGCAGCGGTACTGACGATATTCGCTGGCGTGACGATGGTGAGCAACATTCGTTTTTATTCGGGAAAAGAATTCAATCCGCGTCGTAGTGTGCCGTTCTTTGCCGTCGCCGCCATTGCGCTTGGCTTTGCGCTGATTTCGTTTTATCCACCCGGTGTGTTGTTTGCGTTGTTTTTGATCTACGCGATGTCGGGCTACGTGCTCACTTACATCCAATGGCGCGCTCAACGAAAAACGCGCACCACGCCGGTTGCATGAGCCTATGGTTGCATGAACCTATTGCACGAGCGAGGCAAACTCGATATAGTCAGTTCATGCTTGAATATTTCTTCATCGCTGTTTTGATGTCTGCTGTCACTGGCGCGCTACTCGCGCGTCGGTCGCAACGTGCCCTGCTGCTTGCTCAGCTGCGGCCGCTGCTGCGCCCCAAGCGCTAAAAATCCTACCCCACAATTTGTGTTTCACCCACCGGCTCCGACGACGGGGCTTCACTTCGTTTGTTCTTTTTTCTTTCTGCTTCTTTCACTCTTCCCCAAAAGGATTCAATCATGGCAAAGCAAAAACTAATCATTTTCGACACCACCATGCGCGACGGCGAACAAAGCCCAGGCGCAGCGATGAGCCGTGATGACAAGCTGAGGATTGCGCGCCAACTGGAACGGATGCGTGTCGACGTGATTGAGGCTGGATTTCCCGCCGCATCACCGGGTGATTTTGAATCGGTGAA
>JANYAW010000181.1 GCA_025361105.1 Rhodocyclaceae bacterium
CATCAGCGCGAGAGCAACTCGAGGCGGCGCGACAGGCTGAAGCAATGGCGATTGCAGCAGCAAATGCGGAATCGCAAGCGATACAAAGCGCGCGTGATTTAGCGGCGACCGAGCAACAACTCCACGATGCACTGCAAGCAAAAATTCGTGCCGAACAAGAAGCCATTACCCTCGCCAAAACACGATTGACGAACGAAATGGAAGCTGCCAATGCCGCGCAAGCACGCATGGATACGCAGGCAGAATTGGTCACGCAATCCGAGTTGCGGCGCCACGCCGAAGCAGCAGCCATTGACGAAGCCGCTGCGGCAAAAGTACACGAACAAATCGTCACGGCGCAGCGCGCAGAACAACACGCACAACAAACCGCTGCAGCCGAGGCCGCTGCGCTTGAAGCCGCACGCCAACGCAGTGCCGTCGAGCAACAGGCGATTGCCGCGCTGGCCGCGCAAATGGAAGCCGAGCAAGCCGCTTTGCAAGTGGCGCAGGAACGTGTGTTGGCCGACCAACATGCCACTGAGCACGCACAAAATCACGCGGTTGTCGCGCAAAAAGCGATGGCTATTGCCAACGCACGAGCCCAAGCCGAACAAAGCGCGACGCTTGCCGCACAGGAGCGCGCGGCGGCAGAGCAACTTGCACAGGCGCAAGAATTAGCCGCGCAATCCGCCGAACATGAAGCCGCACAACAAGCGCGGGTGCGTGCCGAGGCCGAAGCAAATCTGGCATTACAAGCCGAATTGCATCGTCACACTGCGACAAAAGCCGCCGACGAAATTGCTGCGCAAACCGCGCGCGAGCAAATCGCCATCAGCCAGCGCGCGCAAGCATTGGCGCAACAAGTCGCTGAGGCGAAAACACAGGCACGCCAAGTCGCGCAAGCACGCTTTGCTGCCGAAACACAAATGCAGGCGGCGCTTGCAGCACAAGCGCAAGCCGAGCAGGCTGCTGCCAATGCAAGCGAGCAAGAAGCCGCGCGCCTCAGTGCTGATGCGGAACGCGCAGCGCAAACCGAACGACAGCGTCGCGAGCAAAAAATCGACGACGAAATTTCCAGCAATCAGCGCGCAGAAAAGCAAGCGCAGGAACGCACGGATGCCGAGCAGCGCGCCACTCAACAGGCACGGCAATTTGCGCATGCCGAGGCACAAAGACTTGAAGTCGCAAAACAACGCACTGCCGCAGAAACCGCCGCCGCTATCGCCGCAGAAGCGCACACCATGGCTCAACAGGAAGCACTCGATACCACATTAGCCCGCGAAGCTGCCGAGCGCGAAGAAGTCGCCGCCGTGTCGCGCAGACGCGCCGCCCAAGAAGCTGCTACCGCGAGCCAGCATGCCGCACAAACTGCCGAAATGCGGCGCCAAGAAGCCGCCCGTAGTGCCGCCCTTGCGCAAGCCCACGAAGCAACATTGGCCAGCGCCCGTGCGACTGCGCAAGCAGAACAAGATGCCAAACTGATCGCCGAAGCACAGGCACAGGCAGATGCCGTCGCGACAAAACAGGCGCAAGAAAAATCCGCCGCCGATGAAAAAGTGCTGGCCGCCATCCAGTCGAAATTGACCGCCGAAAAAATCGCCGTCGCCGCAGCCAAAGCACGCATTGAAAGCGAAACCGCCGCGCAAGCGCTGGCGCGCGACGTGGAGACGACAACACAGGAATTGAGCACAGCAAAACAAACTCTCACCGAACTCGCCCACGTTCAAATTCCCCGCGCAAATCAACCGCGCGCGCTACGGCTAGCCTTAGCAATGCTCGCGATTGGAATTGGTCTCGGCTTTGCGATTCCTAAATTGATTGGTCAGGACGCACAAAATATTCCGCCGATGCCTATCACCGTGGCGCCTGTTGCCAAGCCACAAAGCACAGTGACCGCACCGCTCGGCTTAAAGCTTGATGGCAATTTGGAAAACTTTGCTTCGCGCTTGAAATCGCGCCCTTAGCGCACTGCATTCCATTGAACGGCGTGCCACCAACACCAACTTGCCGCCAGTCACAAACAAAAGCGACCCCATCGCTGGAGCCGCTTTTTAAATACTGGTGGTGATGAGTGGACTTGAACCACCGACCCCCGGATTATGAATCTCGGATTCAATCATTTCCCAGAATATAGCACCGGGAATAATTTTCACCCGATTCGGGTATGTAGGTATGTAACTGGAGACCGCTCTTAGTCAGGGGTGGATTCGATACCTTCAATAAAGGAAGATGACCGATGGACCGTCGAAATTTTTTGAACCTTGCTGCCCTAGGCGGTGGTGCTGTATTTGTTTCGAGTCTCCCGGGATGCGCCAATTTAGGTGCTACAGGTAAGGCTGCCAATGCGGATTTCTATTTTGTGCAGCTCTCGGATGTGCATTGGGGGTACCAAGGCCCGGCCAATCCTGATGCCTCAGTAACTCTTGGAAAAGCGGTGGTGGCCGTCAATGCTCTTGCGGTGCAGCCTGATTTTGTCGTATTCACAGGCGACTTGACCCACACCACCGATGACCCGATTGAGCGGCGACGTCGGTTGAGGGAATTTAGACAGATCGTAGCCGACCTGAAGGTCAAAGATGTTCGCTTCATGCCCGGCGAGCACGATGCTTCCCTCGATCGGGGTGCTGCATTCATGGAATTCTTCGGGGCAACGCACTACACATTCGATCACAAAGGTGTTCATTTCATCGCACTGGACAACGTCTCAGATCCAGGCGCAAAAATTGGAGATGAACAGCTGGCTTGGCTCGAGGCAGATCTGGCAAAGCTTGACAAAGCGGCACCTATCGTCATTTTGACCCACCGGCCATTGTTTGACCTCGCTCCCAAATGGGACTGGGCCACGCGAGATGGGGCTAAAGCAATGCAGATACTGATGCCGTATCAGAACGTCACCGTCTTTTATGGTCATATTCATCAGGAAAATCATCAAATGACAGGTCACATTGCACATCATTCAGCGAAATCACTGATCTTTCCGTTACCGGCGCCTGGGTCTCAGGAGAAGCGAACTCCGCTGCCTTGGGATCCGGCAACTCCATATAAGGGACTTGGGTTCCGTGAGGTAGCCACCAGTCCGCAGACGGCGGCCTGTACCCTCAACGAATTTGGCCTGGAACGTTCATGAGTGCACTGCCACGTCGCAGGGCATTGATCCGTCTAGGTGGCATCCTAGCTACTGCAGGCACGGCGGTCTTGATGGCCCGCTATTCCCAGGCTGAGGATCCAATCGGGCGCGTCATCGAAATTGAAGCCAGGCGCTTTCGGTATTCGCCAAACGAGATCATAGTGAAGCAAGGCGAAGTAGTCATTCTGACGTTCCGTGCGGTCGACTTCACACATGGATTCTCGGTGCCCGATCTAAACGTTCGGGTCGATCTGATTGCGGGACAAATCACCCCGGTCCGCCTGCAGCCAATCACGGTCGGCAGATTTCCCTTCCTGTGCGACAATTTCTGCGGCGACGGGCACGAGGAGATGCATGGCACATTGACTGTCGAAGCCTGATTGGAGAGCGATTGGCCTATGCTCGTGATTTTGAAACTCTGGTACTTCCGCATCTTCACGCGGCGTTCAACCTTGCTCGTTGGTTGGTGCGTGACGATCCCGTCGCGGAGGATATGGTGCAAGACGCCTGTCTTAGAGCCTTTCGCTATATCGGCGCCTTACGCGGACGTGATGCACGACCATGGCTGTTGGGTATCGTACGCAATAACTGTTATACATGGCTGGAGGAGCAACGCATTGCTCCTGGCCAGGTGGAGCTTGATGAGCACCTGATTGACACGCTGGCGTCACCGGTACATGGACAAGAGGGTGATCCCTGCGCCGCCCTGGATCGGAAACACACGCGCCAGTTGGTGGATACAGCGATTCGTAATTTGGCGCCTCCATTTCGAGAAGTGGTGATACTCAGGGAACTGGAAGACATGTCATATGCTGAAATTGCTCAGATTGCATCCATCCCGATTGGGACTGTCATGTCGCGCTTGGCACGCGCAAGGGCAGAACTGAGAATCTCCTTGGCCACTCTGATGGAGGGGCGGGGAAATGGATGAATCCGATGATTCAGAATTGAGCGGCCTGATCCGCAAGCATGCCACGATGTATCGGGCCAGTCAGGAGCTCGAGTCTTCTGTCCGTACCGAAATCACTCTGCAAGCCGCCGCAGGGCGGCGCCCTATCTGGTTTCTTGCTCGGCATTGGCCAATATGGAGAACCGTCGGCATCGGTTTCGGATTTGGGATTGTTTCCACTGTCCTTGCCATATTCATGCTGGGGCAGCCAGGAGAATCAAGCGTTTTGGAACGCGAATTGGTCAGCAGTCATGTGCGTTCTCTCATGGTTAGTCATTTGACGGATATTGCGTCCTCGGACCAGCATACGATTAAGCCTTGGTTCCAGGGCAAGCTCAATTACTCACCTCCAGTGAAGGACTTGGCAGGGGAAGGATTCCCTTTGATTGGTGGTCGTTTGGATTTTCTAAATGGCAGAACGGTCGCAGCCATCGTATATCAACGTCACGGCCATTTGATAAATGTGTTTATCTGGCCTGACTCAAGTAACGAGCATCGGAAACAAACAACCGGTCAAGGTTACAACTTGCTGAAGTGGAATGTTGGCAATATGCAATATTGGGCCGTTTCTGACTTGAACGATATTGAGCTTAAAACGCTCCCCAGTCTGCTTCGCTAGATGTCGAATTGAGGCACGCAATTGGCCGTTGGGAGCCAGATCAGCCAACGTGAGTTCCTGTTCGGCACAGTCAATTGAATGCCGCGTTTCTAGCGTGGCTGGCCAACGATATTGTGTAATTTTCAATGGCAAGCGAATTAACCGATCATGTTCGAATTGGGCTTCAATGCGGGCATTCGGTACTGCTCCCTGACAACGCGCTCTGGCTACCGGCATACATCCACGAGCTGACAACGTCTAGTTCCAAACCCCGCCGTATAACTTCGTCGGAAGTTCAAATTAGTGGACTAATGGACTAACGGACAGAAGTGGCTCGACAAATCTGAACAGCGAGATAAGTGGAAACTTTGAGGAAATTATCCTGCCCGGTATGGTCGGGCAAGAAGGTGTATTTCATGGTAAATCTGAACTACTGCCAAATCAAGGTTGATGCGCGAGCTGAAGCAGGCTCGTTATCGGGTATCCCAACCGTGAGCAGTTGAAACGTTCCCGGCTTCAAGTTTGGGCGCACTCCCTCACCAGCGGGGGCTTCAATTTCTGCTGCAACCAAATAGAGCACATGATGCAATGGATCTAGAGCCACGGTGCGGGCTGTCGTTTGGGTCTGGACGACTTGCTCGACCCGATACGTTTCAGTATTCAGAACAGTGAGCGTTCCATCGCCACTTGAGGCGTACGCCTGTTTTAGGAACGGGTCGAAGTCAGTGGCATCGCATCCTTTTCCAACGGGCACTGAGGCAATGATGCTGCCGGTCAAGCCATCAACGACTGCCATCTTTTGGTTACGGCATCCCACAAATAGCCGCTCCTTTGCAGCATCTATGGACAGCCCAGTAGGGGAGTCACATTCTGAAGAAATGTCAAGCATGGCTGTCACGGCGAGCTTTTCCGTGTCTATGACCGCCAATACATTCTTGTCTTCGACGTTCACAAACAGACGCCCTTTTCCGTCAACGGCCTCAAACTCCAACTTTCCTCCTATGACAATCGTACCAACAAGCTGACTGGCTAGGGCGTCAATCACAGTCAGTGTCCCGGAGTCCCCATTGGCAACGAAGACGCGATTGGTGTGGGCATCGAAGATGATGGCATCAGGCTTTTTCCCCGTTGGCAGTGTGCCAAGAACCTTTAAGCTGGAGAGCTCAAATATTGTTACTGTGCTGCTGACTCCGTTGCTTGTGTAGCCACGATTGAGCTTGGAAGCTATTGCTACGCCGTGAACACCAACAGTATCTGGAATTGAACCAACCAACTTCTTCTCGCTCGTATCGAATACGTCGACCCGGTCGCCGTGGGTAATGAAAAGACGATTGCTACTAGGTTCAAAGCTGAGGTAATCCCACTTAGTACTTCCCGCCAGTGGGAGTTTTGCAATGACCCGAAACTCTGCCGCATTCGCCTGAGCAATGGCTACCAAAGAGAACAGCAAGACTGAAAAGCATTTGGCGCAGGTTGAAATTCGCATGGTTTTGAATAATGTTAATTGGTTCATCGGTGCCCCCCGTTTCATTGAATAGATCAAAGCAAAGAGAACAAGCCTTTGAGACCTTGGAAGATCAGAAAGGCTCCAATTGCAAATCCCATCGCCACCAGAAAATAGAAGCTGACTGGGCTTTCATCACGGTCGACTTGGCGCGCTCTTCCCAAGGCCAATCCATTCGTAAGCGAGAACCCAGAAATTGCAATGGGGAGAAACGCGCCTAACAAGGCGGCAATGGGTTCGAGCAGGTCTTGATATATGTGGCTATGCTGCATGTACTGCGTGAGGATCAGCATGAAAATGCAATAACCAACGAGGACTCTGAGCTAATATTTGGGCATTTGGAAGTTAGCAAACCAATGTCTGCGCCTTCAATTTGACTGTGCGCCCTATCGACCGGGTCACGAATCCGTATACCAGTAAAAACCGAATACGCACAGGATAGCCCACAAAAGCAATCCTTGGTTGATCACCTTCTGCCGGGTTACACCATGCGCTCTTGGACTACTGCAGATATTTCCTATGCAGACAACCGGCACAGGTGGGGATGATGTTCAAAACTCCCCAGCCATTCTTAGGATTGCAGGTGGAACGCGGTCAGATGAAGTAGCTGATCCCCTACTTCTAGAGCACCGCCTACGACATTTTTTCCAGACAGGCGCAGGTCGTACCCCGCCCCAACAGCCTTGAACCGCCCAACACCGGCCTGGCCAATTTTATGCAAGAACAATTCGATGGTCGCCAGTTTCGGCTTAGTGTCGATCGGCCTGATCGACGAGAGCCCGTCGATCGCAAAGCTGCCAATTACCTTTCGCATAAAGCATCGGAAAGTCTGCGGGGAGTCGAAGAGCTCAATCGCCACAGGCTTGCTATCAATTGCGAAGACAGCATCTGCCCGGTGGTGTTGCGCCGCGCCCGGAAGGCCTGCTGCCAAAGCTGGCATTCTTTGCCGCCACCATCGACGAGTTGAGCTTACACGGCTGGTGATCATGCTGCCGCCGCGCAGCCTGAAGTCCCACTGCGCGAGCATCTGTCTGCCGGCCTGGATCCTTGGCCATGATCCGACTCGGCGCATTGTCTGTGCCAGTTATTCGCAGGAACTGGCTGACACGCTGGCACGTAGCTGTCGTACGCTCATGCATTCCGTCTTGTACCGAGCACTGTTTCCAGAAACGCGCTTGTGGAAAGAGCGTTCAGCAGTACCAGAGTTCATGACCACGGTCCAAGGATTGCGGCTGGCCAGCTCGGTGGGTGGCACGCTGACGGGCAAAGGTGGTGATTTCTTAATCATCGACGATCCCTTGAAACCGGAGGAGGCCTTGTCAGAGACGCTGCGCAAGGGCGCCAACCAGTGGTATGACAGCACGGCTTTCCCGCGTCTGAATGACAAGACCCGCGGCGGCATCCTGATCATCATGCAGCGGCTGCACGAGGATGATCTGGTCGGCCATGTGTTAAAGCAGGAGGGATGGGAGGTCATTCGCCTGTCGGCGATTGCAGAGTCGGATGAAACCTTGGCGTATGAGACACCGATGGGCTTGCACACGATGACGCGGACCGCCGGATCGGCCTTGCATCCGGAACGGGAATCGCCATACGGCATTACATTAAGTCTCGATTCGAATCGGCGCTAGAGGAGAAAGTGCAACGGGCAATGGATGTGCACCCGCAAACGATTATTCCGCACCAACATTTCACTTGGGCATCTACAGAGTGTGTCTATCTCTATCGCGACGGTTATTTCATGGCCACTGCCATGGTGACACAGGCATTGAACGAAGGGCTAATTAGATTCATCGCCGACCGAAACAGCATTCCGCCAAACGAAAATCCTTCCCAGTTGATTGAGACGTTTATCTCCCAATCGATAGTTTCCGCCACAAGTACAGATGCCATGCGACGCATTCTCAGAAGCTACCGAAATGATTTTCATCATCTCAATCCATCAATTTCTAAAGTTCCGGTTCAAGACATAGCAAAGCGAAACATTGAGGACATTGCGCTCATCGAAGAAGAAATTTTCGAACACTCGTATCAAGACGGAAAAATTAGCCCGAAGCATCAAAAGTATTGGGACGTCAGAGCCGATGGAACCATGCTCGTCAATATCCGATTCGGTTGATGCAACGCCTAACCCCTCAACTGACTGAACCTGCTCGAAAAGCTGCGTAGGTTGACCAGGCGTTCAGGGTTTTGATGGCCCGTTTATATAGTGAAGTATTTGCCTAAGACCCCACGTGCAATTGATTGCACAGATGGATGGGGATAGACACAAATCCTAACCCCTGCATAACCCCAACCAAAAACAAAGCGGCTCACATCGCTGTGAGCCGCTTGAATACTGGTGGTGATGAGTGGACTTGAACCACCGACCCCCGGATTATGAATCCGATGCTCTAACCGACTGAGCTACATCACCTTTGAGAAGGGGCGGAATTATCGTCGGCGAGGGGTTTCCTTGTCAAGGCGCACTCTGCTGGGCGAGAATGGCGGGATGGATGTCGATATCACGATAATTGGCGGCGGTTTGGCGGGCTTAAGTCTGGCGGTTGCTTTGCGCAATGCGCGCTTGAATGTCGCCTTGATTGAAGGTCGCGCGCCGGTTCGCGCACAGAGCTCTACCGAATGGGATAGCCGCATCTATGCACTTAGCCCGGCCAATGCGCGGTTTCTGGACTCGATAGGCATCTGGCGGCATTTGCCGCTTGAACGCCGATGCAGCGTTCAGGCGATGGATATTTTTGGCGATGCGCGTAGTGAATTGCGCTTTTCGGCCTATGACAGTGGCGTGGGGGAGTTGGCGTGGATAGTTGAATCTTCGCTTTTGCAAAATGAACTATGGCTGTCGGCACAACGCCAGCCAAACCTGAATTTGCTCTGCCCCTCGCGTCCAAACAAGCTTGAAATCGAAGCTGATGTGGCGCGGATAACGCTGGAAGATGGCCGCGTGATCAATTCAAAATTGGCCGTCGCTGCCGATGGCGCTGATTCATGGACACGCACAGCGGCGGGGATTGCGGTGGATTTTTATCCCTACGACCAGCTTGGCGTGGTGGCGAATTTTTCCTGCCAAGAGGCACATCGTGGCACCGCGTACCAATGGTTTCGGGATGATGGCGTGTTGGCCTGGTTGCCGCTGCCGGACAATCGGATATCGATGGTTTGGTCCACCGGCGTGACGCATGCCAAAGCATTGTTGGCGATGCCAGTCGATGAATTGGCCCGCACGGTGGCCGGCGCGGGGGAATTCCGTTTGGGTGAACTAGAAATCTTTGGCACGCCCGCTGGTTTCCCACTGCGTCTGATGCGCGCGCCGAAAATGGTTCAGCCACGACTTGCACTGATTGGCGATGCGGCGCACACCATACATCCGCTCTCTGGCCACGGGATCAATTTGGGCTTTCAGGATGCGGCGGTGCTGGCCAATCAACTTTGCACCAAGCCCGAGCACATCGACTGTGGCGACCTCAGATTGCTGCGCGCTTTTGAGCGTTCGCGTGCCGAGGAGGTGTTGGCGCTACAGAGCGTGACCGATGGTTTGCATCATTTATTTGGCGCGCCGCAAACTCCGCTCAAACGCTTACGGAATTTTGGATTGAACTTTACCAACCAAATGCCAGTCATAAAAGCTGCTTTGGTTCGCTATGCACTTGCGGCTTAATGGCTGCTTAATTATTTTTCGGAGATTTCATGAACAAATTCCTCAGTTCCACCTTGATTGCCGTTAGCTTGATTCCATCATTGGCCGCAGCGGATGAAGTCGCCGTGCGCAAAATGATGGATGGCAAAGTCGGCAAGATTGATCGCGTTGTCAAATCGCAAATGGCGGGAATTTGGGAAGTCAGCGCCGATGGTCAAGTTTTTTATGCCGACGATGCGGGCAAATACATTTTGTTTGGCAGTTTGATTGAAGGCAAAAGTGGCAAGAATCTAACCAACGAACGGCAGTTCGCGATGCTGCCGCTGGAAGCCGCGATGAAACAAGTGCGCGGTAATGGCAAGCAAATTCTGGTGACTTTTGAAGACCCGAATTGTGGTTACTGCAAGAAGCTGGCGAAGGATTTGCAACAGCTGAAAAACGTGACGATTTATACGTTTTTGTATCCCGTACTGGGCGACGATTCACTCGAAAAATCCAAAGCGATTTGGTGCTCGGCGGATAAGGCCAAGACTTGGAATAACTGGATGCTCAACGGCAAGGCGGCGGCGAATCCACCTGAGAAATGCGACCTCGCGGGATTAGAAAAATCTACCGAGACCGGGCAGCGAATGCACATTAACGGTACGCCGGCGATATTTTTTGGCAATGGTGAACGTGCGGGGGGATACATTCCCTTGCCGGAAATCGAGCGTCGTATGGCGGCGGTTGCGAGCTCAGTTACCGACTAGCTTGTTGACCAATTCATTCGCGGCGATACGCCTGCCTATTTAGTGCCGCCTGCACGGCGCAGTGCGTCGGCCTGGAAATCCGCAAACTTGCCTTTGACGTTGAACTTGATTACGGTTTTAAGTTCGTTATCCAGCCCGCCGACGATATAGCCGCCGGTGTCCAAATCGTGAATCATGCCAAAGCGATAACCTGGAAACGGCACATCGTAATACTGCACTTGGCCGTGTAAAGCGACGCGCCACAAATCGCCGCGACCGGTGTAGGTTTCTTCCATCAGCACAGCCCAGCTATCTTCGTCGAGATAGAAAAACCGTTTGGCATAGATGTGCGACTGACCTGGCTTGAGCGTCGCTTCGACCACCCAAACCCGATGCAATTCATAACGCATATGGTTAGGATTGACCGTACCTTTGTTCACAATGTCGCTGTATTTGAGTTTTTTGTCACCCATCTCGTAAGTGTTGTAGGGCACGAATAATTCTCGCTTGCCGTGCAGCTTCCAATCGTAACGATCCGGCGCGCCGTTGTAACCATCGACTTGATCAGTAGTGACTAATCCTTCCGATCCATCGTTAATGCCGTCATAGCCAAGATCCGGCGCGCGCCGCACCCGCCGCGCACCGGCGTTGTATATCCATGCCGAGCGTTTCTCGGCTACTTGGTCAATCGGCTCGTGCACCAAAAACGTCGTGCCCTTCAAACTCGCCGGCTCGATGAACGAACCCATCGCGCTGTACAAACGATTGGGCGTTTGCACGTCCATGTTTTGATCGTAAATACGATACGCATGAAATCCAATCTTGTAGGTGTCACCATTGGGTCGCACCGGAAACGAATGTCCGGCGCGCTCAACCCCGCCGCCGGTGTAGCGCAGCAAGTGATTCCAGATGGCCTCCAGTCCGGTTTTCGGAATCGGAAATGGCACGGTCGAGCCGCCCAAATTGGTAACGCCAAAGCCTTGAATTTCAACTTGCGTTGCCTGCGCTTTGGCTATGTCAGTCACGTCTTTTGGAAAACCCGCTGTGCGATGGGTGGGGTACACCAGCATGCGGAAATTTGGATTGCGTTTGAGCAGTGCGGTGACACCGGGCGCGAGCCCTTCGCGATACTGGTCGACGTTTTGCGCGGTAATGATAAAGCGCGGCGCTTCTCCTTCAAACGGATTGGCGTAGCCATCCTCGCGATTCCACGCGGCAGGTGGCTTGGCGATTCCGCCGGTCCATGCAGGAATACTGCCTTGCGGATTTCCGGCGCGTTCGGCACCCACCGGCGTTAAATCCTTGCCCAAGCGATCCGCTTCGGCGGCGGCTAACTTACATTGCGCATTGCTCGCAATAAATGCGACGAACAATGTGACAAACGCAGTGACAACAGTATTTCGCAAGCAACTACGCGTGCTGTTTTGCATGCCTCTCTCCGGTCTTCTTCGCCCCACCGTAGCAGTACGAATGAATTATTTGAATCGAGTTTAACACTGCCAGACGAGAGATTTTGTGCGGTAGAACACCATGCAGCCAGCACCAAAGACAAACCGCTAACTGCCGTCGCGGACGACCCTGCAGGATTCAATATCGAATGACGCAGCGCCAATTTTGAGTGTGGTTTGATCGCGAAACTGGGCGATGAACTCAGCGAATTTTTCGACATCAGCGAAATTACTGACCAAGCCTAGCGACACGCGAATCGCTCCGGCGCTTTTGCCGCTGCGACTTTGCATTACTTGCAAAAATCGCGGCAAGTTCACCTCTGTGCCAAGTTCGCTCAACCCGGCGCGCATATCGGCTTCATTCAAATCTTCGGCACTTTCGCCCGCTCCCGGATTGCAAAAACAACCGGTGCGCAGCGAAATATTGGCCACGCCAGCCATCTCCTCGATGCGCCGGTAGTCAATCAAGTGTCCGTTCGGGTCATAACAGTTCATGGTGACAGTGCCGCCACGCATCTGCATATTCGCCGGCCCGTAGATGCGGACCAAGGGTTTCCCGTTGTGATGTTTTAGCGCCAGCAATTGCGTAATTAGCCAATTCGTCAGGCTGTTGATTCGTGTTTGAATTATCTCAATGCCTAGCTGCTGCAAATGACGCAAACCAATTTCAACTGCCGGAATACTCAAGTAGTTCAGAGTGCCATCTTCAAACCCAGCCTCGCCTTTGGAGAGCACATGCATGCGTCCTTGCACCGTCGCGAAATTCACCGTACCTCCGCCAAACCAAGGGCGGCGCAAGCGCTCCAGTATTTCGTTACGTACCAATAAACATCCAACGCCGGTGGGATAACCGAACATTTTGTAAAAAGAAATCACCACAAAATCCGGCGAAACCACGCGCAGATCGAGTCGATTAGTCGGCACAAAAGCCGCCGCATCGAGCAGCACTTTCCAGCCTTTTGCTTGTGCGGATTCGATGAGCGACAGCGGATGCTTAACACCGGAAAAATTTGACTGCGCGGGAAAGGCAAACAAGTTTTCTTGCGCCGGACCGGCTTGCGCTAGCAACGTATCCAACGCAGCGATGGCTATGCGCAGATCGGGTCGGGTCAATGGCGCGTAGTTAATCGTAGCGCCCTTCGCCAGCGCGAATTCACGTATGCCGTTGACTGAGTTGTGATTGTCTGCGCTAAGCAGGAATCTGCCCTGCGACGTAAACGGAAATGATTCGCCGACCAGCTTGAGTGCCGTCGACGCATTTTGCGTAAAGATTGCGGTGTACTCGCCGGTGGCATTGAAATAATCGAGCACTGCCGCACGGGTTTGCTCCACACGGCGCGTCGATGCGACCGAACTGGGGCTGGCCGAGTGCGGATTGCCTTGCACAAATTCACCGAGTTGCCGGGCGTGCTCCATCACTTGCGAGGCAGCATGCAAACCGGCGCCGGTGTAATCCAGATAGATATGGCCTTGCGCGTCGAGGCGGGCATACTCTGCGGCACGCATTGCATCGAGCGCACCGGTGTTAGCGTAGCTCGGATGACGCTGCAAGAATTGGTCGAAAGTTGTCATCCGGGTTTTCTCACTCGGCAGGCCCTGCCTGACTAAGGTGAAATGATGGGGAAAGTTGCTGGCGGCTTGTCCAGCAGTGAGAAAAAGCTAATCAGGTCGAGTTTGCTGCCGCTAACTTTAAGCTCATCGCTGGTCAGCATTTCCGAAATGCCCGCAGTCCCCAACATCATCTTGAGAAAAATTCCCTTGGTCAGCGCAAGACTGGCATTGGCATCGCTGGCTGGCGGCGCGAGACGATAGTGTAATACCGAATTTTCTATCCACAACACGTAGGATTCCTTGATGTCAATGAAAGTCAGATTAATCTTGAGATTCTTGCCTTCCGCCTTCGGCCCGTTGAGGCCCGCCGCCCAGGCTTGCAAGAAGCTGCTCACTTCCGACCACGCCAACATATCGCTGGCCATCACCGGCGATGCTGCTTGCCCCATTTTTCCCGAGCGCAGTTCCTGTGCGCCGGTGAGATAGAAATTGCGCCAGATTGCTGACTCGGCCATGTAACCCATCTGATCGTAACTCTTCGCCAGCAATTCACGCGCGGCTTTGTGCTCCGGTTGCGCAAACACCACGTGATTCAATAGTTCAGCAACCCAGCGATATTCGCCCTTGTCATAGGCAGTTTGCGCGGCGGCCACCGCCTTGTCGGCGCCACCCATCAGTTCGACATAGCGCCTTGCCGCATCGACGCGCGGCAACAAATCAAGATTCGCCGGATTGCCATCAAACCAGCCGATGTAATGTTGATAGACGGCGCGTGCATCATGCTTCAGGGTGCCGTAGTAGCCGTGCACCGCGAAACTTTGCTCCAGCGATTTCGGGAATTTTATTTCCTCGGCAATCTCGTTCGGCTTCATGCCTTTGTTAATCATGCGCACGGTTTGATCGTGAATGAATTTGTAGGCGTCGCGCTGCTGCTTCATGAATTGCGTGATGTTGGCATTGCCCCACATCGGCCACAAATGGCTGGCGAAGAAGACTTCAGCGTCGCCAAAGCGCACCAGAGCATCGTCGATGTAGCCCGACCAGCGCAATGAATCGCGCACCTTGGCACCGCGCAAAGTGTAGAGATTGTGCAAAGTCGGCACCATGATTTCAGCGCCGCAATAAGCCTTCATGTCGGGCAGATAGAAGGCCAGTTCGGCCGGTGCTTCCGAGCCTGGCGCATTCTGAAAAATGAAACGCACACCATCCAGCGTCACCTCCTGCGGCGTGTGATCAATCAGCAAAGTTGGCGGCAAAATTCCCATGCGCCCGATGGCGATGCCTCTGGCCAGACCGATATTCACCAGTCCTTGCGGGGACGCCGGCAAAAGATTGCCGAACTGCCAGGTCGCGCGCCGCCCCATCGCCGGACCGACCAGAATATTCTCGCTGGTCGCTTCCTCCATGAATCCTTTGGGCGCAACTATCGGCAGCTTTTGCTTGGCTGCATCTTCGCCGGAAATAATACCCAGTGCGCCGCCGAAATGATCGACGTGACTGTGCGTGAAAATCATCGCCGTTACCGGCTTGTCACCCAGATGTTTGCGCGCAAATGCCATCGCTGCTGCGGCAGTTTCGCGGGTGGTCAAAGGATCGACCAAAATCCAGCCGGTCTTGCCGTCGATCAGTGTGATGTTGGCGGCATCGAAACCGCGCAATTGATGTATGCCTTCAGCAACTTTGAACAGCCCTACTTCATTGTTCAAAGTTGCGTGCCGCCACAAGCTGGGATTGACACTAGGCGGCGCTTCGCCCTGGATGAAAGCAAAGCGATCGTAATCCCACACCGTGCTGCCGTCCGCCGCCAGCACTTTGCCGCTGGGCTTGGCGATGAGTCCGCGTCTGGCGTCCGCGAAACCTTGTTGCTCGGCAAGGTTCAGTGATTTACCGAAGGCGGTATTGCTGGCGACCGTTGTTGCCGACGCATCACTCGATGGCGCGGCAGGTGGGGCCTCTTTGCTGCAGGCGGAGAGTAAGGCGACTGTGCAAAGCAACCACCACCGCTGAATTATTGGCAACTGCTTCATGACAATTTCCCTGTTGTCGTTGGCCTTTGACGAGAGCGCCATTGTCGCATTGGAGCACCGTGGGTGATTACTTTAGCGGCGTGTCACCAGTAGCCGAGTACGTGAAGGACAGAGAGGCATCACCTCTAGCCCTGCGTGATCTCCGCGAGCAGGGAACTATTAAGCGACTGGCTCTATATCTTAAGACACTGCTAAAACAGCCACTCGGTGTCTCCCAGCATATTCTTGATGACTTACGAAGACTTCAGGTAGTCCGCAATGTGCTTGCACATGCGAACGGATCACTCGCAGATCAGCGGAAGGAACGCTTGAGAGAGTTGGAACTCATTACGGAGCTTTTTGACGATATCAAGATCGAGGGGCAGTCGCTTGTGCTAAACGCGTAATTTCTGTCACGGAATTACGTTCTTGTTGAAAATTTTCTGGCTACCTTACTTGAGCAAGTAGCGGATATCTACCCCATTACTTGCAAGGGACCCAGCTCCGTGCTGAAAACGGAACTGTGAACGAAAGTGGCGGAGTTTGATGCAGCAAGGGCATATTCAAGTAGCCAAACTCATCCAAAATCTTGCCAGTTGGTGCCGACGAGACGCCGTCGTTTGCCGTAAGCCGCGTTGCAAGCTAAATGTCCGATCCGATACCCCGCGTGCTCACATTCAGCGTTAGTCAGCTTCAGTTCGGCAAGACTTCGGCGCAAATCAAATTGAGGACCGTTCCTCGGATAGATTTTTGATGCAACCTGCCTAGCTCGACAAGACGGCGACGCTGATAAATGCCGCTCTGCGGCGTATCATTCGCAAATGCCGTGCGCAAAGGAATCGTCATGAATATCGATGAACTCATTACTGTTACGCCAGGCGTTCGCGGCGGTAAGCCATGCATCGCGGGGTCGCGCATTACCGTCTACGACATATTGGAATATCTCGCGGGCGGTATGAGCGAACAGCAAATTGTGGCTGATTTTCCGAGTTTGCGCAGTGAGCATATCCGCGCCGTGTTGGTGTTCGCGGCGAATCGTGAGAAACGTTTAGCCGCATGACCGGACCCAAATTACTGTTTGATGAGAATCTAAGTCCGCGCCTGACCAGGCTTCTCGCGGACGCGTTCCCCGGTAGCATGCATGTCGACGATGTTGGCTTGCATGGATGCGCAGATGACGATGTTTGGCACTATGCGGGGAAACACAATTTCGTTCTGGTGTCAAAGGACAACGACTTCAGGCAGCTCAGTTTCCTGTGCGGGGCGCCGCCAAAGGTGACTTGGCTGCACATCGGTAACGGCCCAACCAGTGCGGTGGTTGAATTGTTGGCAAAACACGTCACCGATATGAACAATTTTGCGCAGGATCCAGATACGGCGTTGCTCACGCTGCGCGCTGAGCGCGAATACCCGTAATCACTAATAGCGGCGAATGTTCTACCGCATCAACTAAACGCGAAATGCTCCTTGTCCATTTGCATCACCGATTTGGTCGATGCCAATGCGTTTTTGCGATGGCCGTCGGCGCGCGGTAGCAGGCGGGCGAAATAGAACTCGGCCGTCTGGATCTTGGCACGATAAAAATCCGGCGCTTCCTTGCCT
>JANYAW010000193.1 GCA_025361105.1 Rhodocyclaceae bacterium
CTGCGTGACCAACTGGAGAACGTGCATCGTGAAGCAAGATGACCCGTCCGATTTAGAAGCTGAATCCCCGACCAAGGTAAGCGGCGTAGGCGGCACGCGCACGCGTGGCGACGCCGAGAACAATCGTCGCTTACGTCACGCTGAATTGCTGCTCGAAGTCACGCGACGTATGGCCGGTTATGGCACGCTCGATGAGGTATTGAAGGCGCTGGTCGAGATGACTACGACAGAACTCAATGCCGAGCGCGGCTCATTGTTTCTGAACGATCCCGACACCAATGAGCTTTACTCACGCGTGGCGCAAGGCAACATCCAGCGCGAAATTCGCATCCTGAATACCAGCGGTGTGGCCGGATATGTATTCACGGCAGGCGAGGCGCTGATCATTCACGATGCCTACGCCGACGATCGATTCAATCGGTCAATTGACGAACAAACCGGTTTCATTACGCGCAACATTTTGTGCGTGCCGATCAAGACGGTGAAGGGTGAAATCATCGGCGTTGCGCAAACATTGAACAAGCGCAGCGGGAAATTTACCAAGCAGGATTTGAGTTTGCTGGAAGCCATGACCAGCCAGGGCACCCTGGCCTTGCAAAGCGCACAATTCATTGAGCGCATGCAGGCGATACGTCGTCAGGAAATGGAATTCATTGATGTGGTCTCGGAAGTCACGGCCGATATCAAATTGGGCTCCCTGTTGCAAAAGGTCATGGGCGAAGCGACACGCTTGCTCAACGCCGAGCGCTCCACGCTTTTCTTAAATGACGAAAAGTCGCAGGAGTTGTGGTCGGAAGTTGGCCAGGGCCTGGACTCGGTGCAGATACGTTTGCCCAATCATTTGGGTATCGCCGGTGCGGTTTTCACTGCGGGCAAGACCATCAACATCCCCTACGCTTATGCCGATTTACGCTTCAATCCGGCTTTTGACAAAAAAACCGGCTACTTCACTCGCTCAATTTTGTGTGTGCCCATCGTCAATAAACGTGGCAAGACTATCGGTGTGACGCAAGTTCTGAATCGGCGTGGCGGTCCCTTCACCAGCGAGGATGAGTCACGCTTGCGGGCGTTTACCGCGCAGATTTCGATAGCGCTGGAAAACGCCAAGCTGTTTGCCGATGTACAGAGCATGAAGAACTACAACGAAGCCATGCTCGAGTCCATGTCCAACGCAGTGATTACGCTGGACGAAGCCGAGCGCATTGTGACTTGCAATGCGGCGGGCTTGAAAATACTCAAATTGCAAATTGGTCAAATTTTGAACAAGCCCGCCGCCGAAGTTTTGGGTGCAGAAAATGCGTGGGTAATCGACAAAATTAAACACGTGACCGAGACGCAGCAATCCGAGTTGCTGATGGACACTGAAATTCGCGTTCAAAACGAACAAGTCTCGGTGAATCTGACTTTGCAGCCATTGCTGTCTGCAGAAGCCAAGCGCATCGGCACGCTCGTATTGCTGGAAAATATTTCCAACGAAAAGCGCTTGAAGTCGACCATGTCGCGCTTTATGGATCCGGGCATCGCCGCGCAAATGGTCTCGCAGGGCGCTGAAGCTTTGGGTGGCAAGAGCGTGATGGCGACGGTGTTGTTCTCGGATATTCGCGGTTTCACCACCATCACTGAGACCCTTGGCGCACAAGGCACGGTGGCCTTGTTGAACGAATATTTCACGCTGATGGTGGATTGCATACAACGTGAAGAAGGGATGCTGGATAAATTTATTGGCGATGCCATCATGGCCGCGTTTGGCATTCCGGTGGGGCACGAGGACGACGCAGATCGCGCCGTGCGCGCCGCCATTGCGATGCTCAAAGATCTGGCGAACTGGAACGCGCAACGTCATGCCGAAGGAAAAATGCCCGTCGATATCGGCATCGGCCTGAATACCGATCACGTGGTGGCCGGCACTATCGGCTCGAAAAAACGGATGGACTACACCATTATTGGTGATGGTGTGAATCTGGCGGCGCGACTGGAGTCAGCCTGCAAACAATACGGCGCACATTTGCTGATTAGCGAATTCACGCAAAAGAGTTTGCGCGGCACCTATTACAGTCGCGAATTGGATTTGGTGGTCGTCAAAGGCAAAACCAAACCAGTGGCGATTTATGAAATCATGGATTACCACACCGAGGAAAGTTACCCCAACATGAACGACGCGCTACGTCTGTTCCGCGCAGGCTTGGTGAAATACCGTCAGCAAAAATGGGATGACGCATCGGCGGAATTCAATGAAGTCCTGACGCTCAATCCGAACGATAAAGCTGCCAAGCTTTACATCGAACGCAGCGAACATTTCCTCAAAAATCCGCCGCCGGATGATTGGGAAGGTGTTTGGGTGATGCAGGACAAGTAACGCGTTCCAATCAACGGCGTGCGGCCAGCACCAACTGGCGTGCGCTTACTTAATTCGCGTTAGATGCGAACCGCGTTCAGGTTTATTCGGCGAAGTCGACGGTGCGGGCTCGGTCGCACTACGAACAATATCAATCGCCGTGGTCGAGGTTTCAGGCGTAAGTGGAATTCCTCCACTGGATTCCCCAATTTCAAACGCCATGCCCTGCCCGTTCTCGCGCGCATAGATGGCGCTAACCCGCTCAATTGGCACCATCACCGGGAATACGCGGCCATTGAAGCGTGCTTGAAAAGTTACAGCGTCGTTGTCGATTCGTAGTTGATTGGTCGCTTCATTACCAACGTTGAGGACAATCTCACCGTTTTTGACGGCTTCGCGCGGCACGCGCGTAGTCTCGTCGACCGCCACGGCCAGATAGGGCGTAAAGCCCTCTTCCGTGCACCATTCATGAATGGCGCGAATCAGATAAGGTTTGGTTGAGCGCATGCTTCAAAAAGCCTCCGGCAAAGCCGGAGGACGATAGCCGATTAGCGGCGCATGACCTTTTCTGACGGCGTCAGTGCATCAATGAAACCTTGCCGCGAGAAAATTCGCTCGGCAAACTTCATCACCGGCGCCGCCGTTTTGGGCAACTCAACGCCATAGAAATCCAGACGCCACAGCAAGGGTGCAATCGCTACGTCAAGTAGGGAGAACTCGTCGCCGAGCAAGAATTTCTGCTTGGTGAAAAGCGGCACTAACTCGGTCAGCCGATCACGCACATGCTGACGAGATTTGTCGGCCGATTTGAGATTCTTGTCGAGCGCATCGACGTGACTGAACAGCTCTTGCTCCATCGTGTGCAGCAATTGCCGCGCTTTGGCACGGGTCTGCGGATCAGGCGGCATCAATTGCGGATGCGGGAAGCGCTCATCGATGTATTCGTTGATGATGTTGGATTCATAAAGCACCAAATCCCTGTCCACCAGAACCGGCACGCGATTGTATGGATTGATGATGGCCATATCTTCGGGCTTGTTGAACAGGTCGACATCAATGACTTGGAAGTCCATCTGTTTTTCAAACAGCACAATGCGGCAACGATGACTGAATGGGCAGGTGGTGCCCGAATACAGATTCATCATGGCGCTGGTGCCCCAGGAATAATCAGCATCACGAACCACTTTGCGGACGGGTGGCGCGTTCATTTCTCGATGCCCCATTTAAGTAATCTCACAATCTGTAAAAAGTAAAAAATCAATGTACGTCTTTCCAATACTCACGCTTGAGCGCGTAAGTCAGGATGAAGAGCAGGAACAGGCCGAGCAACACAAACACACCCAAGCGCTTACGCGCCTCGGCACCGGGTTCGCCCATGTAATTCAGGTAGCCGACCAGGTCGCCAACCATCGCATCGTATTCCGGCGCGCTAAGCTTGCCCGGGCTTGTCAATTCAAGCGCATGATGTTCACTCAGCACTTGATCGCCTTGCAATTCCCAGAATACGTGGGGCATACCGACATTTGGGAATACGGTATTGTTCCAGCCTGTCGGTCGTTCGCTATCGCGATAGAAGCTTCGCAGATACGTGTAAAGCCAATCCGCACCCGAGCCAGACTCAGAACCACGTGCACGGGCAATCACTGTCAAGTCCGGTGGTGCTGCACCAAAAAACACGCGGCCATCGGCGCGCTGCAATGCGACTTTCATCGGCTCACCAACTTTATCGGCGGTGAATAAAAGATTGTCTTTAATCTGTCCGTCGGATAAGCCAATGTCGCTCAGCCGGTTGTAGCGCATATAGGACGCTGAATGGCAATTGAGACAGTAGTTGACAAAGGTTTTGGCACCGCGTTGCAAGGCAGCGTTATCGCCACTTCGGTCGGGCGCTTTGTCCAAATGCAGTTCGGCGTTGGCGAATGCAAAGGTCGGCACCAAAAGGAAACTCAGGAAACTCAGAAAACTCAACACGAGAATGAGAGATTTTTTCATTTCGAAGTCACCCTATCCGGTTCCGGTTTGCAACGATCAAGTGATGACCAAACTGGCATGGTCAAGAAAAACAAGAAGTAATACAGGCTGAACACTTGCGCTATAGGTGCCCCGGGGATCATGCCGAAGAACTCATACGAGGGTGGCTTGGTACCAAGAAAGCCCAGAATAAAGAAGCCGATGATGAACAGCGAAAGCATCCACTTGGTGATCGGCCCGCGATAGCGAATTGATTTCACCGGACTTCTATCCAGCCACGGCAACAAAAGCAAAATCATGGTCGACGCACCCATTGCTGCGACACCCCAGAATTTCGCATCGATGCCAAACAACGGATAAGTCACTGCACGCAAAATGGAGTAATACGGCGTGAAATACCAGACCGGCGCGATATGCGGCGGCGTTTGCAATGGGTCGGCGGGAAAGAAATTGTTGTATTCGAGGAAGTAGCCACCACCTTCGGGCATGAAAAACAGCACGATGGAAAACACTGCGAGGAATACCACGCAACCCACAATATCCTTGACCGTGTAATACGGATGAAAAGCAATGCCATCAAGCGGAATACCGTTGGCATCTTTCTTCTTCTTGATTTCTATGCCATCAGGATTGTTTGAGCCGACTTCATGCAACGCCAACAAATGCGCTGAGACCAAACCCAACAACACCAGCGGCACTGCAATCACGTGAAAAGCAAAGAAGCGGTTAAGCGTTGCATCACCCACCACATAATCACCGCGTATCCACAGCGACAAATCCGGACCAATGACGGGAATTGCAGAGAACAAATTAACGATAACCTGCGCACCCCAGTAGGACATTTGACCCCACGGCAACAGATAGCCAAAAAATGCTTCAGCCATCAGGCACAGGAAAATCAGCATGCCGAAAATCCACACCAATTCACGCGGTTTGCGATACGAGCCGTAGAGAAAGCCACGAAACATGTGCAGGTAAATCACCACGAAAAATGCTGACGCGCCGGTCGAGTGCATATAGCGAACCAGCCAGCCCCAAGGCACATCGCGCATGATGTATTCAACACTAGCAAAGGCAATCGGAACGCCCGAGGCATTGAGTGTCGCGTCCGGTTTGAAATGCATCACCAGAAGGATGCCGGTAACGATTTGTATGACCAGCACCAACATCGCCAAGGAGCCGAAGAAATACCAAAAGTTGAAATTCTTCGGTGCGTAGTATTCCGATACGTGGGATTTCCAATTGGATGTCAGCGGGAAACGCGCATCAACCCAACCGAGCACACTTTTCAAACCGTCATTAATCGTATTCATCGCATCAGGCTTTCTTGTCTTCGCCGATCACGATCTTGGCATCGCCAAGGTACATGTGGGGCGGGACTTCAAGGTTATCCGGCGCAGGCTTGCTCTTATAAACGCGACCGGCCAGATCGAAGGTCGAGCCATGGCAAGGACACAAAAAACCTCCCGGCCAATCCGCCGCGATACCTGATTCGACGCCTGTTTTGAATTTTTCAGTGGGCGAGCAACCCAGATGTGTACAAATGCCAACCGCCACCATAATTTCTGGCTTGATCGAGCGCGTCTCGTTTTGGCAATACTCGGGCTGCATGAGCTTTTCCGACTTGGGGTCGCTGACTTTGTCGTCGGTCTTGCGCAAGGACGCAATTTGCTCTTTGGTGCGATTGATAATCCACACCGGCTTACCGCGCCACTCAACGGTTTTCATTTGGCCGGGCTGCAAGTCGCTGATGTCGACTTCGACAGGCGCACCAGCGGCTTTCGCACGCTCAGAGGGCAACATGCTCATGCCAAAGGGAATTGCGGCAACTACACCGGCAACGCCACCGACAGCTGCCGTCGCTACTAATAGGTTTCGTCGGCCGGAATCGACTGTTTCGTCACTACTCATGGTGATTTGTCCTAAAGGCTTTCGGTTTCCAAAAGAGTCAAGCACTACAAACCCACTGCAAACCCGCGCAGCCACTCGATTCTAACGAAAGTCGATTCGGGATTAAAGCCCCAGCGTGGGGCTATTTCATGCGGCTATTCCATAATTTCAGAATAACCATTACAAAACAATTAGATAACCTTGTCACTTCTTAAGCGATCAATTTCAAATTGCGTGTAGCCGAGCCGCTCAAGCACCAAATTGGTGTGCTCACCCAATTTTGAGCCAATCCACGTCATCGCGCCCGGTGTCGCAGAAAGCTTCGGCACAATGCCGGGAACGCGGAGGGATTTGCCGTCCGGCAAACTCGCACTGAGCAACATTTCGCGCGCCAGGTATTGCGCGTCGGCGAACATATCCACCGCCGAGAAAATCCGGCTCGCTGGTACCTCTGCTTCGGCCGCGAGCTTCAACACAGTCGCTTCATCATTAGCCGCAACCCATGCGCCAATTACTGCATAAAGCTCGTTCGCACGGGCGTCACGCCCTGCGTTGTCGGCGAGCGTCGTATCGTCGGCTAAATCGTGGCGACCAATAATTCGCATCAGACGCACAAAAATTGCGTCGCCGTTAGCGGCAACAATCAAATTTTTTCCATCCTTGGTCGTGTAAGTATTTGATGGCGTAATCCCAGGCATCACATTGCCGGTGCGCTCGCGCACGAAACCAAACATGTCGAACTCCGGCACCAAACTTTCCATCATCGCGAATACCGCTTCGTATAAAGCCACATCCACGACTTGACCATCACCCCCACCCACTTCACGATGCCGCAAGGCCATCAGTGCACCAACAGCACCCCATAACGCGGCAATCGAATCACCTATTGAAATTCCTGCCTTCACCGGCGGGCGGTCGGCAAATCCGGTGACATGCCGCAGGCCGCCCATTGACTCGCCAATTGCGCCGAAGCCCGGCTGACTTGCCATCGGTCCGGTCTGTCCAAAACCCGAGAGGCGAACCATCACCAGTTTGGGATTTATTGCATGCAAAACATCCCAACCCAAGCCTAATTTTTCGAGCACCCCAGGGCGGAAATTTTCTACCACGATGTCTGCTTCGCTTATCAGACGCTTGACGACCGCGACGCCTTCGGGATGTTTCAGATTGACGGTGATTGATTGCTTGTTGCGCGCCTGAACTAACCACCATAAGGAAGTATCGCCAAGCATTTTCCGCCACCGGCGCAGCGGGTCGCCGTCACCGGGCGATTCAATTTTGATGACTTCGGCACCAAACTCAGCGAGGACGCGTGTACAAAATGGGCCGGCAATCAGCGTGCCCAATTCGAGCACTTTGACACCCGCCAATGGGCCAAATGGCGGCGGCGATACGACCGGATAAACCGCATCTTTACCCATATTTACGGCGTTCCATCAACGCCTGCGCAACTGTCGCCGCATCGGAAAATTCAAGTTCGCCGCCGACCGGCAATCCACGCGCGATACGACTGACCTTGAGTCCACGTGCATGCAGTAATTCAGATAAATAGTGCGCTGTGGCCTCGCCTTCGTTGGTGAAATTGGTGGCCAAAATAACTTCCGTCACCAGCCCGTCGGTAGCGCGTGCGAAGAGTCGTTCAAACGCCAACTCTTTCGGTCCAATTCCATCCAGTGGTGACAAACGCCCCATCAACACATAGTACAAACCTTGGTAGGCGTGGGTTTGTTCCATGCTAATCGCGTCGACCGGCATTTCAACGATGCACAGCAAGCTTTGGTCGCGGCGCGATGAGCTGCAACGATCACAAATATCGGCCTCGGTGAAATTGTTGCAGCGAATGCAATGTTGCAAGTTCGATAACGCCGACTCAAGCGCCTGTGCCAAGCGCTCTGCACCGCGACGGTCACGTTGCAGCAAATGATAGGTAATCCGCTGCGCCGATTTAGGGCCGACACCGGGCAGGCAACGCAGTGCCTCAATGAGTTCATCAAGGCTGGTACTGCTTGAAAATTTTCCGCTAGAAGCTGCCACTGTGCGGAATCAGAATGGCATCTTGAAACCAGGCGGCAATGCCATGCCACCGGCCAGACCGCCCATTTTTTCTTGCGTCAGCGTTTCGACACGGCGTGTCGCATCGTTGAGCGCAGCAGCGATCAAATCTTCCAACATTCCCTTGTCGTCCATCACCGACGCATCAATATTGACGCGCTTCACGTCGTGCTTGCAGGTCATTGTGATTTTTACAGCGCCCGCGCCTGCCTGACCTTCAACCTCCAGCGTGGCAAGTTCGTCTTGCGCTTTTTGCATATTCGCTTGCATCTGCTGCGCCTGTTTCATCAATCCGGCTATGCCGCCCTTCATCATTGAAGCACCCTTCTTTTATCTAACAGCTAAATTGGTTTGATTGACGACTCATCGATTCCGGCACCGAACGCGTCAATTAAATCTCGTACAAATGGATCGCGTTTGATTGCGGCGCTGGCACTTTGTTGGCGCTCGGTTTGCGCGATTGTCGCTCGTTGTGCCGGTGTCGCTGATGCTGGCTCGGCGATAATTATTTCGAGTCGCGCCTTATTGCCGAAGTGCGTTTGTAACGCGGTTTGCAACGTCTCTTGCCGCTGCTTATCGAGCAAGGACTTGCGCTCCGGCGACAAACGCAAGCGGACGGTGGTTTCATTGCGTTCGGACAATTCGCAATGGTTGGCAAGTTGCTTAATCATGCCTGTCAGCGGCAGTTCGGCAACCAGTGCGTGCCACTCGTCATCGGGTTGGGCTGATGATTCCGTGGCACGCGATTCGGCAGTTGGTGCTGGCGTGGAGTCTCGGCTTTGCAGGCGCAAAGCAGCGCTTTGCGAAACCCCTGCGCCGCCACCGTTATCTGGGCGTTGTGTTGCAACGGGCGCAACCCGCGCGGCAACTGGCGTAAGCGTGCGAGGCGCAGCTGGTGAATTGCGCGCCGCCGAACCACCGGCCCGCTCTGGCGCAAACGCATGCAAGCGCAGCAGTGTCATCACAAAACCAGAATATTCATCCGGTGCCAATGAAAGTTCATCGCGACCATGAATCGCAATCTGATAGGCAAGCTGCAAAAACTCGGCATCGAACGACGACGAATATGAACTCAAACGCTCGCGCTCAGCAACATCAAGCAAAGCATCTGGCGCAAATTGCACCAGCGCAATCCGATGAAAAAGAGTGGCCAGTTCTTGTAAGCCGCCATCAAACGATAAGCTGCGCGCATCCATCAATTTGGCCAGTTCGACCATCGCGTTCACGTCTGCTGCAACCAGCGCATCAAGCAAAACAAATAAATGCTCATCGCCGACCGTGCCCAACATCGCACGCACCGCCTCATCGACGACGGTGCCGCCGCCGTGGGCAATCGCCTGATCTAGCAAGGACAGGGCATCACGCATGCTGCCTGCCGCACCCTTTGCCAGATGCCGCAATGCCGCTGGCTCGAAGCTGATTCCCTCAGCCTCCAACACGCGGGCAAGATGATCGACGATGGCCGTTGGCGACATTTGCTTGAGATTGAATTGCAGACAACGCGACAACACGGTCACCGGAATTTTTTGCGGGTCGGTGGTGGCGAGAATAAATTTGACGTGCTCGGGCGGTTCTTCCAGCGTCTTGAGCATGGCATTAAACGCGTGCCCGGTGAGCTGATGAACCTCGTCGATGACATAGACTTTGTACTTGCCGCGCGTTGGCGCGTAGACCGCCCGTTCGAGCAACTGTGTCATGTCTTCCACACCGCGATTCGAGGCAGCATCTAGCTCGATGTAATCGATGTAGCGACCACTGTCGATTTCCGTGCAGGCCGAACAAATACCACAGGGTGTGGCCGATACTCCGGTCTCGCAGTTGAGTGCCTTGGCCATGATGCGCGCGATTGTCGTTTTGCCAACGCCGCGCGTACCGGTAAAAAGATAAGCGTGATGCAGCCGGTTTTGCTCTAGCGCATGGGTCAGTGCGCGCACCACATGATCTTGCCCGACCAAGGTCGCAAAAGATTTCGGGCGCCACTTGCGGGCAAGTACCTGATAGCTCATGGATCGATTTTTGGCGGCGGTTGGTGAGGTATCGCGGACGCAAGGAGAGAAATGCTGGGAAATTCAAATTGGGTGCGGCGAGCCCAACCCCCGGCACTCACAGAAAATGATCGTGGCTGCTTCCTTCCGGACCTGACCAGGTTAACCACCCTGCAATGCGAGGAGACCCGCCGCCAGCGAATTCTATCAGCGCGATGCAGGGTGGACGTGGTTGCTGTTCGGCCGGAATAAATTTCTATCTAAAAATTCGCGATTACATTTTGATGCAATCGCTTCGCCAGTTGGCGCTGGTGACACGCCGTCACTGCTTACATCGGTCGATATACTCGCCACAATATTTGTCCTATTCACCGGAGCCACTTTTGTCCCTGCTCTCCAGCCTACTTGTCTTAATTGTCGTTGCGCGATTGTTTGGCAAGATTTTCGCCAAGTACAACCAACCTGAACTCATCGGCGAAATTCTCGCTGGTGTGCTGCTCGGCCCGGCCGTGTTTGACTACATCCGGCCGACACCAGCACTAGCTGGTATTTCAGAGCTTGCTGTGTTTCTGATCATTCTTAGTGCCGGTTTGGAAATGCGTATTAGTGATGTTCTGGGGGCGATGCGGGGGCGTGGATTGCTTCTCGCGGGCTTGAGTTTCGCGATCCCGTTTCTTTGCGGTATTGCCATTGCGCAAGTGTTTGAGCTGGACGTGATGCGCACTGTTTTTTTGGGTTTGTGCATTTCCATCACTGCATTGCCAGTTGCAGTCAAATTGATGGAGAACATGGGCATCCTCGACACCAGAATTGCCCGCTACGCGATTGCTACGGCGATTGTCAACGATGTCGCCGCTTTGTTCATTTTGGGCATTGTGCTCAATGTCCCCTCGCAGCCAAGTTTTACCTTGGTCGCATCAACACTGGTTGAGGCAACCGGCAAGCTGTTGTTACTCGCCGGTGGCGTGTTGAGCTTCAATTGGATGCTGGCATATTTGGATCGTCGGCAATTTAGTGTGCAAGTAATTCCAGAACGTCTGGTGCAATATTTTGGGCCGGAGGCCTTGTTTGGCATCGTCGTCCTGTTCGTTTTGGCGTTTGGTTCGGTCAGTGAATTTCTCGGATTCCATTTCGTTATCGGGGCATTTTTCGGCGCACTTTTTCTCGACCAAAGACATTTTTTGGCCTCACGTTATGGTGATCTGAAGACCACTTTGAATTCTGTGACTGGTGGCTTTCTGGCGCCGGTATTTTTCGCTTTTCTCGGGCTCGAATTCCAAATCGACGCGCTCGACAACATCGAATTCCCCGCCGCTGTTTTGGGTGTTTCAATTCTCACCAAAGTCGTCGCCGGTTGGTTGGGCGGTCGCATTGTCGGCATGTCCGTGCGTGAGTCAATGGGCTTGGGCTGCATCCTCAACGGGCGCGGTGTGATGGAACTGGTAGTCGCCAGCATCGCCTATCAAAAAGGTTTTATCGGCGACGAGATGTTTTCAACTTTGGTCTTGATGGGAATCTTGACCACCTTCATTACACCAATACTGTTCGGCGGCGTGCTGTCAAAACAGCGTTTGAGTACCTACCGTGAAACCGGCGTGGCATAAAAACTCACCGCATTCGACAGTGCGATTTTCCATTCGACGCACGCCATCGCGGAGTTCTTCGTCGTCGCGCATCAGCATCCCGATATTGCAGTGACGGCACCAAGAAGTGCGAGCGTTTCTGCGATCAACTTTCCAGCGACTGATGCGGAACCTTCGCTAATCAAAGTACGGTCAGGGCGAACGAGGGCGAGCCAGCCATCGGCGGCAACAGCAGGCATGAATGCACCGCTAACGTCTTCCCAAACATTTGTGCCGATACCGCGGTGCAACGTCTGACCGCGATAGCAAATCTGTATGCAATGACCGCCGGCGGCTTTCCAATTTTCCAAACTAGCGACATCAACCAAACTATGCGGATCGACGCCAAAACCAACCAAAGTGAGTTGTTCACCCAAAACGTCATCACTCCACAGCTGGCGGCCATCACCGTGACGTAGCAAAGCTTGAGGAAAATTTGAACCGCGTTGCAACGCGCTTGCGCTTGGACCGGCGACAAAAAGACCCTGGTGAAAACGGTTCTGTGGTTTGAACTTGAGTTCGTCTATCCAACGTTTGATCGCCGGAACGACGCGCAATAGGCGCAGCAGTCCGTGGATGAAAATGGCGTTCAATTTGCTGCTCGGCATGATTAGTTTGCCCATGCGTGTGGCCAGCTGAATCATGTCGGCTGCATGCGGGCGACGCTCGGTGTCGTAGCTTTCCAATATGCTTGGTGCGGCACGGCACTTAAGCACCCAAGCCAGCTTCCAGCCGAGATTGGCGGCGTCACGCAGACCGGCGCAAAGGCCCTGGCCGACAAAGGGTGGCGTGATATGCGCAGCATCACCGACAAGGAAGACACGACCTTTTTGGAAGCGCTCGACGACACGGGCATGAAAGCGGTAGATTGCGCTGCGCTCAATAGTGACTTCGTCCGCCGCCGCCCACGGTGCCAACAGTTCGCGGATTTTGTCCGGGTTGAGCATCTGCTCGCGGGTTTCACCTGATTGCAGCATGAATTCCCAGCGTTCGCGGCCATCTGGTGCCGGCATGTGCGGCGTCGGTCGTTTCGGATCGCAGATGAACTCAATGTGATCGATCGCCTTCCGGCTCTGTCTGGCATCGACAATCAGCCAGTCCTCGGTATAGGTTGAACCCTGAAAGCCCAGTCCGAGCAGTTCACGCACCTTGGAGCTGGCACCATCGGCACCAATCAGGTAGTTGGTGCTGACGACACGCCGTTCTCCATCGGCCAACTGCAATTCTGCGTCCACGCCGGTATCGGTTTCGCGAAAACCGAGCAACTCGGTTTGTGGCACTAGCATGATCTGCGAATGGCACGTCAATTCACGACGCAGCGCGTGCTCCAAATCCGGCTGAAAAAAATTTGCCAGCTTGGGATGACCGTCCAGACAACCGGTCGTGTTGAAGCGGGCGAATTCGC
>JANYAW010000217.1 GCA_025361105.1 Rhodocyclaceae bacterium
TTAACGCCGTGCTGTTGATGCTGCAAGGCGAGCCGTCGCAGCGACCGAGGAGATTGGCGTGAGGACCTACGGCGTGTCACCAGCACCAACTGACAAGGACGCCAGCGGCATCCCGCTGTTACAGATTGAAGGTTTGTCAAAAAATTTCGGCACGAGAAAAATTCTGGCTTTGGACAATTTGAAAATTGAACAAGGCGCGGCGTATGCGCTGACCGGGATCAATGGTTGTGGCAAGAGCACTTTGCTGCGAATTTTGGCTGGACTTGAGCGAGCCAAAATTCATCACGCACGTTGGCAAGGTGAACCAATTTTTTTCGCACCATACCCTCAGACAATACGTCGCGCCGTGGTGTATGTCCATCAGCATCCAGTGTTGTTTTCCGGTAGCGTGATGCACAACGTGGGATATGGTTTGCGGGCGCGCGGATTGCCCCGTGACGTCATCGAGCACGAGGTGAATATGACCATGCGGTGGGCGGGGATTGAGCATTTGCGCTTAAGTGCAATTCATAGCTTGTCGGGCGGCGAAGTGCAGCGGGTAGCGCTGGCTCGCGCCAAAGTATTGCGGCCGCAGCTTTTGCTGCTGGATGAACCCACATCCAACCTTGATGGCGCGGCGCGTGAGATGGTCATTGCGCTGGTCGCCACACTCATTACCGAAGGCCGCAGCATTGTCATGGCGTGCCACGATCGCGATCTCATCAGTCTGCCGAATGTTCAGCGCTTGAAATTGCGCGATGCTCAATTGGAAGTGCGTTTGCCGAAAAACCACCATCTTGAAAATAATTGCGCTCCAAACTTTGAGGAAAATTAAATCATGATTCTTCATTGCCTTACCCAAACCACATTTATTCGCCGCGCCATAAATTTTTGCGCGATAGCAGCAATGTTGTCCATTGGCGCTGCTTGCTTTGCGCAAGCGCCCACCAACGTTCCCACCGCGCCCGGTGTGTTGCGTCTGTCCACCACCACCAGCACAGAAAATTCAGGTCTATTAAAAGTATTGTTGCCAGCTTTTGAACAAGCCAGCGGGCTAAAGGTTCAAGTCATTTCCGTCGGTACCGGCAAGGCTTTGGAGCTAGCAAAAAATGGCGATGTGGATGTGACGTTAGTGCATGCCGTCGTTGCCGAAATACAGTTCGTCGCCGATGGTTATGGCGTGCAGCGCAAAGATGTGATGTACAACGACTTTGTTATCGTTGGTCCTGGCGACGATCCGGCGGGCATTCGTGGTCAGCGCGATGTGTTGCTTGCGCTGCAACTTATTGTGCAGAGCAAGGCGCGGTTTATCTCGCGGGGCGACAACTCGGGCACTGACCAAATGGAAAAAACTTACTGGCGAACGCTAGGCCAAAAGCCCGAAGGCGCTGCCTATATTTCCGCCGGTTTGGGGATGGGCGAAGTCTTGAATATGGCTGCAGAATTGCAAGCCTATACGCTTACTGATCGCGCAACTTTTGCGGCCTATCGTGCCAAAACTGGTTTGGCAGTTTTGACCGAAGGCGATCTTCGCTTGTTCAATCCGTATGGAATTATTGCGGTGAATCCGGCACGTCACCCGGGAGCAAACTACGCAGGTGCGCTGCAACTTATTCACTGGATAACGTCCGCCGAAGGACAGCGCCGCATCGCTGCTTTTCAAGTTGACGGACAGCAGGTATTCTTTCTGCATGTCAAACCCTGAACCCTCAGCATCAGGTGTTACCGGCCTCGTCCTTGCCGGTGGCCGCGGTACGCGCATGGGTAATGTCGACAAAGGCTTGCAGGATTTCGGCGGGCAACCGATGGTGGCGCACGTGCTGCATCGTCTGATGCCGCAAGTGAGCGCGCTGCTGATTAACGCCAATCAAAATTTTGCCGCCTACGCCGCTTTTGCTCATCCTGTATGGCCCGATGCTATAGGTGGCTTTGCCGGACCACTTGCAGGGTTGCACATAGGTCTAACGCACTGCCTTACACCTTGGATAGTCACGGTGCCTTGCGACACTCCATTTCTGCCGCTGGATTTAGTTCAACGGCTGCAACACGCGCAACAGCAAAATGATTTTGACATTGCGGTGGCAGTCACCGGTGAAGGCGCAGCGCGTCAACCACATCCAGTGTTTTGTCTCGCCCGGGCGACCTTGTTGCCGCATTTAAGTGCCTATCTCGCCAAAGGCGGACGCAAAGTAGACGCGTGGTATCGCAGCTTGCGGGTAGTGGAAGTAGGATTTGAAAACGAAGCGGCATTTCGCAACATCAACACGCCGGAAGAACTGCACGCGTGGTCTCCAAAATGACAGCCGAATCACTTCTTTTACGCGCCCAGCAAATGCCGGGATACAACCCAGCCGCCTTGCCGATTGAGTTGGCGCGGCAACTTATTGTTGAATCCATCACGCCTGTGACGGAGTTTGATGTCGTTGCACTTTCCGACGCACTCGGCCGCATCTTGGCAGCAGATATTATTTCTCCGATTGATGTTCCGGCGCACGACAATTCTGCGATGGATGGCTACGCCTTGCACGGCGCAGATTTGCAAAGCGATTCGCCCATCGTGTTCACCATCGTCGGTACCGCATTGGCCGGAGACGCTCAGCATCATGAGGTACACGCCGGGCAATGCCTGCGCATCATGACCGGCGCGATGATGCCCGTGGGCTGCGATACCGTGGTGCCGCAAGAACTTGTGCATCGTGTGGAGGGTGGACAAATTACTTTGCTCGCAAATTCTATCCAGCGCGGCGACAACCGCCGATCACGCGGCGAAGATTTGCGTCAAGGTGTATCGGCGCTCTCGCGAGGGCGCCGTTTGCGTCCGAGCGACATTGGGTTGCTGGCATCGCTTGGCATGAGTGAAGTGCATGTTTTGCGAAAATTGCGGGTAGCTTTTTTTTCTACCGGTGACGAATTGCGTTCCTTGGGCGAAGCGCTCACCACCGGCGCTGTCTATGATGCCAACCGCTACACCTTGCTTGGCATGCTTGCTCGCTTGGGCTGCGAACCAATTGATTTGGGCTTGATCAAAGACGAGCCTGAATCAATAACGGCAGCGTTTTGCGAAGGTGGTCGCTGTGCCGATATGGTGATCACTTCGGGCGGCGTATCGGTGGGCGAGGCCGATCACACTAAAAAAGTCATGGCGAATTTGGGCGAAGTCCTGTTCTGGACGATAGCTATGCGCCCCGGTCGCCCACTAGCCTTTGGGCATATTCACAAAAAGGAAAAGCGGACGCCGGTTTTCGGTTTGCCCGGCAATCCGGTGGCGGTGATGGTGACGTTTTATTTTCTAGTGCGCGATGCGCTATTACGACAAATGGGCGAATGCGGTGAAACACTGCCAACACTGCGAGCCATCAGCGCTCAGGCGATTGCGAAGAAGTCAGGCCGCACTGAATACCAGCGCGCTCGTCTGAGCATTGATCAAAATGGTCAAGTTTTTGTGACGGTGACCGGCACGCAAGGTTCGGGAATTTTGAGTTCCATGTCGAATGCCAATTGCATGATGGTGCTGGAGCACGGGCGTGGAAGTGTGGCGGCGGGTGAGTTGGTCGACGTGGTGATCTTTGATGGCTTGGTTTAACCGAAGCCGCGTTGTCGCGCAAAATTTGAATTTGAGTAAGATGAGTCACAGTGTTAATTCTGAAAGTGTCACCATGAAAAATTACGCCAAATCGCTTTTGTTGATATTGATCTCGGCCAGCGCGCTGTTGATAGGCACTGCGCCGCAGGCTGCATCCCTTGATGAAATCAGCGTGAAGGACGCAAGCTCCGGTATCAAAGAGGCCTTGGTCAAAGGCGCGGAATTTGCCGTCGATTCCCTGGGTAAGGAAAATGGATTTTTGGGCAACGAGAAACTCAAAATCCCTCTGCCCGATTCTCTCAAAAAAGCCGAGAAAGCGCTGCACATGATGGGCATGGGCAAGCAAGCGGATGAGCTGGTTGAGACCATGAATCATGCAGCCGAGACCGCAGTTGCCGGAGCCAAACCGATACTTATGGACTCGATTAAGAAGATGAGCGTGAAGGATGCGAAAGACATACTTACCGGTGGCGAAAGTGGTGTGACAGATTATTTCAAACGCACCACTAGCGAGCCGCTGACAAAAAAATTCATACCCATAGTGCAAGGTGCTACCAAGAAAGTGAAGCTAGGCGCGCAGTACGACAAGTTCGCTGGCAAGGCGGCCAAGCTTGGGTTGATAGACGAGAAGGATGCCAATCTCGATAACTACGTCACGCAAAAAGCCATGGATGGTTTGTACGCGATGATTGCCGAGAAGGAAAAATCCTTTCGTGCGAATCCGGTGGAGGCTGGTAGCGCACTACTCAAGAAGATCTTCGGCGCGCTCTAGGATGTAGGCGATCTCGTCTGCTTCGCATCCGAACGAACTGGCTTGTTCGGCATTTGCTGGCGCGAAGCCGAGGCGTTTTAGTAATCCGGATGAACGGAAATTTTCACGCTTGAGCACCGCAGAAAAATTGTGCGCGTGGTGATGCGTTGTCAGCTCGACGATCATTGCCTGAACCGCACGACGCGCCAACCCGCGCCCCCAATGCGCACTGTTCAGTACGTAAGCAATCGCGGCACGACCATTGGGATATACGCTGGCTTGCACATAACCAATCAGCGCATCATTGGGCACACTTGGCACGCTGGGTAGGCGAATCACCCAATTCAGCCAAGCTTCATTGCCGTCACTCGATTGCCGCGATTCGAGCCGCGCAAAGCGATTGCGCAGCCAGGCAAGCGATTCGGGTGGCGCGTTTTCGTATTCGTAAATCGCCGGATCGCCAAGCACGGTGAACATTTCGTCGGCGTGAAAAATTGTTTGTGGCTCCAGCCGCAGTTCTGAAATATCTACAACACGCATTTACGACTCAAATCGTTTTGAATAGCGGAACCATCGACAACACCAGTAAACTCGCCATGCCGTAATTGAACAACAACAGGTAGCGTCGCATTTGCAAATAGCGCCGCATGCGCGCACCGAACAACACCCACAGGCTGACGCTAGGCGCATTGACGACGACAAACAACACGGCGATACCGATGATGATGGAGACGCTGCTCGCCGTCGGTGCGTAGGTACTAATTGCGCCGATTGCCATTACCCAAGCTTTTGGATTTACCCACTGAAATGCAGCAGCGCCGATAAAGCTCATCGGCTTCGCAGCGATGGACTTTTCATCGCTGGCCTTGTCGCTCGGAGGGTCGGAATTTGCGATATTCCAAGCCAAATACAAAAGATAAATCACCCCCGTCCATTTCAGTATTTCGTAGGCCAACGGGAATCGCGTAAAGACTTCACCAAGCCCAAAACCGACCGCCAACACCAGCACCAGAAAACCTGAACTGATACCAAAAATATGCGGCACAGTTTTGCGAAAACCAAAATTCACGCCGGATGCAAGCAGCATAAGATTGTTCGGCCCCGGCGTGATCGAAGTCACAAAGGCGAATAAGGAGAAAGCGAGAATCGTTTCGAGTGGCATAGCGTGCTTGGCAAGAAGGCAAGCCGGAATCTTACCCTGCGCGCCTGCTACGTCTCGCTAGGCGGTGCAATCCGTGCGGCGATTTCCAGCTTGAGGCAAGTCGGACAAAAGCAGGCGCTCGCGCTGACATCCAACGGCATAAGCCTGGGCAAGTCAGCGCACCAGCAATGCGTCTCACCAGAGGCCATGCCGCAAGAAAATGTTGCGCCACATTTTGCGCAAGAGGAATCCATTGCTTGACGGCGTGTCACCACACGCGACGGCGCAGAGCGCGTTTTTTGCGCGACCGCCTTGTCGCTGGTAGTTTTTGGTTTTGCAATTGTTTCACCAGCACCAACTGCCGAACCTCAGCTAGCGTCTTGCCAGCGTTGCTTGAGCAAATGATCGAGCGACCAGCGGCCCGGGCCGTGCAAGAGCGTCACCAAAAGCAACATACCCCACAACAAATGATCCTGCCGACCCAGATCGGATAAATCCGGATAGGACAACACGGCGACCAGATTGACCACCAACAAACCCGCTGCGCCAAAGCGTGTGAATAGGCCGGCGACCAACAAAATCGGCAAGCTCAATTCACCCGCCGCGCCCATTGCGGCGGCGAGTGCTGGTGGCAAAAGTGGCACGTGATATTCATATTGAAACAGCGCCACAGTGGATTCCCAATCCGACAATTTTTGCCAGCCGGAACTAAAAAACACATTAGCGACATACAGCCGCAAAGCCAAATCAAAGGTCGGTGTCAGCCAGTTTTGCGCCAGATCTATGACACGCTGCGTCAGCGACACCAACTGACGGACAAGGGGATGTTCAAATAAAAAATCGACTAAGGTGGTCATCAATTAACTCCGTTCCAAATCAAAAAATGCGCCGCGCAAAACGCCCGCCGCAATCCATCTCTGCAAGCTGGTGCCGAGATCAAAATCGGCATCTTGCTCCAGCGCCATTTCAACCGCACCAGCCAGCGCACGACCGGCAAGCAATTCATCAAGTAGCGCAGCTTCGGCTTTGCTTAAAGCAGACAACTGCGTGCCACGCGGTGTCCGCCACAACAACAATCGGCAATCCTGGGTGAAATCGATTTGCATATCGCCGAAAAAATCGGGTTGATTAACGCGCCAGATTTCGTTCAATGGCCAGCTCGAATTCATTCGTACTACCACTCTGTCGCACTCGAAATACAGCGCGGCGTAGCGATCCGGCGGTGTGGTGGCCAAGGCTGCGAATGGTGCGACACCGGTTGTTGCAGAAGCTTCAGCATCAGCGGCCAGTGCGAGCGTTTGCAGCTGCCATTCGAGCCGCGCTACGTCAGCCAAATACGGCAGCGCGGCGGCGTGGGCGTAGCCTTCAATGAAGCTCGCAAAATTTGCCCCGTAGTCGTTCAAATCGCCGCTACGACTGGGTTCCAACAAGGCATGCGCACGCGCCGCCTCGCGGAAAAAAACCTCGCCGACGATGCGTTGAGTGACTGGATAAGTCAGCGCTAGCGCGCCACACAGATTGACTTTGATATTACGTCGATAGGCGGCGATGCGGCGCGCATTTTTGATGGCCTGGCCGAGCAGTAAATCATCCAGCGCTGATTCGCTTTGCGGCAGCAGCATCGCCGCATAAAAACGCGATTGAATTTCAGGCAGCGCGTGCATGGCTGGTCGGTGTGTGTGCGTCGAGAATTTGCTGTGCTTTGTCCGCTTCGTTCAGCAATACGGCCAAAGCGGGTAAATCACTATCCCATTCAATCAAGGTGGGGCGTGAGCCAAAACGCTGCAACGCGTCGGCATAAAGCGACCAAACGGCATCGCACACCGGGCGCGAATGCGTGTCGATGAGGAAGCTGTCGTCGCCCTCATCGGCTACATCCGATTCGTGACCGGCCAAATGAATTTCGGCAATCCTCGCGGGTGGAATGGCGGCGAGATAACTCTGTGCGTCAAAACCGTGATTTATCGAGCTGACGTAAATATTATTGATGTCGAGCAGGATGTCGCAGTCGCAACGCTGCGCGACTTCGCGCAAAAAATCCCATTCGGTCAGTGTCTCCTGGTTGAAACGAAGATAGCTCGAAACGTTTTCAATCAGCAAGCGCCGACCGAGAAATTCTTGTGCTTGTGAAATGTGATCACAAACCGTGGCGAGCGCTTCTTCGCTATAGGGCAGCGGCAATAAATCATTGAGAAAATTTCCGCCAGTAGACGACCAGCAAAGATGTTCGGAAACACTCTGTGGTTCGACACTAGCGATCAAATTTTTGAGTTTGATCAGATGTCGAAGATTGAGCGGATCGGATGATCCCAATGACAAGCCAACACCATGCAAACTCAAGGGATAGTCAGTGCGGATTTGTTCGAGTTGTTGCAAGGCCAAACCGCCGTCGCCGAAATAATTTTCGCTGTGAACTTCCAGCCACGCGATGTCCGGCCGTGTCGCTAAAAACTCGTTGATGTGTGGTCCACGCAAGCCAATTCCAGCTTGCGTGGGGAGTTTAAGTGGAAAGTTCGGCGAGCGCATTGGGGAGCAGTCAGACTAAAAACGAAACTAAAGCCGCGCAACGCTAAACGCAGGCAACTCGCTTATTTCTTCGGCGCTTTGTCGTCGGCCTTGGCCATGGTTTTGCCGCCCATCTTGTCGCAAGTGCCCTTGGCCACGTACTTCCACTCGGCGGGGTCTTTGTCGACTTTGGATTGTCCGGCGCAAGCGTGTTTGATGCCAGCACCGCTGCAATCATTTTTGCCCGCAGCAGCAACGCCAAAACATTTTTCCTTTTCTGCATCGGCGGCAAAAGCCGAACCCGCAGCGGCGGTCAGGCCGAGCGCGAGCAAACCGGCAATCGAAGTCGAGATGGTGCTTTGAATCAAGGTGCGTGATGCTTTCATGGTGATCTCCTGTGAAGGTTTTGAAAGTGAAATGCATGACTCCGATAATCCCTGCGGGTCTGTCTACTTGGTCGCACGCGGTGCGAATTCCTTACAACATTAACAATCAACGCCTCACCGGCGATCTTGTTGACTCGCATCGCTAACGCTCCGCCGAAAGCGTCGGCCGATAAGTTGCAGCGTGGCAAATTGCGCAGAAACTTGCCGACAGTTTTTGCAAATCATTAAATGGTAACGAAGTCGCATCTGCTGCCGCCACGGCAAGCCTTGTTCCAGTGCTTGCGAGAGCAATTGCGAAGCTTCCTTGCACATCAACTTCACGACATTTCCTTTTCGCCAAACCAGCGTTGTGACAAGCATTCGCGCAGCCCCATCCGAGCGCGATGCAGCAGTACCCAGCAGTTGGACGTACTGATACCGAGTTCCTTACAGATATCGTCGGTCTCCATGCCGAGCAATTCGCGCATCCCGAAAACCCGCGCACTGCGTTCCGGCAAGCCAGTTATGCAGGCATCGAAGACATCCCAAAAACGCTTTTGTTCCAACGACGCATGAGGGTCGCTCCATTGGCTGACCGGCGAAATCCAGTGATCGGTGTTATCAAACTGATCGTTGATATGCGTGGCGAGCATTTCGTCGTCGCTGTCGTCGGTGACCGGCTGACGCGCGCGGCGGCGAAACTCGTCGATGATCTTGTTCTTGAGAATGGCAAATAGCCAAGTTGCCACCGCCGCCGAGCCTTCGAAGCGCGAAATATTCTCGACGGCAGCGAGCATTGCATCTTGCACGGCATCTTCGGCAGCGGCG
>JANYAW010000222.1 GCA_025361105.1 Rhodocyclaceae bacterium
GGGAGGGCTAGGGTGGGGATGGGGTTTTGCGATATTACTGCTGTCAGCCGCGCTCCACGCCGTTGCCGCAGACAAATTTCCTGGCATTGGCCGCGCTGCAACCACGGCCGAAATTGCGGCATGGGATATCGATGTGCGTCCCGATTTCAAAGGCTTGCCGATGGGCTCCGGCAGCGTCAGTCAGGGTCAAGAAATTTGGGATGCCCGCTGCGCAAATTGCCACGGTACTTTTGCCGAATCCAATGAAGTATTTACGCCGATTGTGGGCGGCACGACCGACGACGACGTCAAGCGTGGCCGCGTTGCATCGCTCACCGATAGCAAACAGCCGCAACGCACGACGATGATGAAAGTCGCCACGCTTTCGTCGCTGTTCGATTACATTTATCGTGCAATGCCATGGAATGCGCCGCGCTCGCTTAGTGCCAACGACACTTACGCCGTGCTTGCCTATCTGTTGAGCTTGAGCGAAATCGTGCCCGAGAATTTCACTTTATCCAATCAGAATATTCGTGGTGTACAAACCAGGATGCCAAATCGATTCGGCATGACCAACGCACACGGTTTGTGGAACGCGCGTGGCGTACCGGATGTGAAAGCTACTGCATGCATGAGCAACTGCTCGCAGTTCGTGCAAATTGGTTCGCGCTTGCCCGATTACGCGCGCAACGCGCACAATAATTTGGCCGAACAAAATCGCTCGTGGGGACCGTTTCGCGGCGCGGATACTTCGATTCCACCGTTGGCTGCAATGCAGTTAAACAACAGCGTGTCACCAGCACCAACTGGTGTATTGGACGTATTGGTCGTTTCACCTTCATCTGCCCAAGCGCTATTTAACAAACACCATTGTTCCTCATGCCACCGTGCAGATACCGAGCTAGTCGGCCCGCCTTTGCGCGACATTGCCAAGCGCTATCTTGGCAAGCCCGAGGCAATGTCGATGCTGGAAAAAAAGGTACGTAGCGGTGGTGCAGGCGTATGGGGCAACATCGCAATGCCCGCGCATGACACAATTGCGAAAAGCGATATTGCCAGCTTGGTTAGCTGGATACTTGAAGGCAAATTTTGAAAGGAGCATTTATGAATCCGAAACGACGTGACACGCTGCGCTTGATGGCAGTGATTGGACTGATGGCATCCACAGGATTGATAACGCAAGCGCAGGCGGCCGAGTGGAACAAGCTGGCCTTCGATGGCAAAAGTTTGGACGATGTACTCAAAGCTTTCGGTGGCGGCGCAGCCGAAAAATCTGCCGATGTCAGCTTCAATGCGCCAGATATCGCCGAGAACGGCGCGGTGGTTCCGGTCGGGGTGTCGACGACTTTGAAAGCGACCGAAATCGCCATCGTCGTGGAGAAAAACCCCAGCGCGTTGGCCGCACATTTTTCGCTACCTGCCGGTACAGAACCCTTCGTGTCGACGCGAGTAAAAATGGGTCAGACCTCCAACGTATTGGCGCTGGTGAAGGCCGATGGCAAATGGTTTGTGGCCAGCAAGGAAGTCAAAGTGACACTGGGCGGCTGCGGCGGCTAAAAATAAGTAAGCGCAAATAAGCAATCTGCACACGGCGCAAAACAATTGAACAACACATTGAAAGGAAATCATCATGGGTGATCCGATGCGTATTCGCGCAACCGAAAATGGTGGCGTTACCGAAGTCAAAATTCTGATGAAGCACGACATGGAGTCCGGCCAGCGTAAAGACGCGACCGGCAAAGTGATACCCGCATGGCATATCAATACGGTAGTCGCCAAAGTTAAGGACAAGGAAGTTTTCACGGCACAATTCGGGCCGGCGGTGTCCAAAGATCCCTTCCTGAATTTCAAATTCAAAGGCGCAGCCAAGGGCGACAAACTTTCTGTGACCTGGGTCGACAATCGTGCCGATACACGTACCGACGAAGTGGCGATTGCCTAGGCAAAATAGCTTTCCGAGGTTGCAAAAATAAGCGCAACAAAAAGAGGAGCGATGATGAGAAAAATAATTAGTGGCGGTGTCAGTGCGACGTTGGGTTTCGGTTTGTGTTTTTTGATAACCTCGGTTAGCGCGCAGGGTACGTCGAGCACGCCGACAGCCAGCGACGGCATCGCAAAATATCGCGAGATGATTGCCGACGGAAATCCGGCGGAGTTATACGAAGCCGAGGGCGAGGAACTTTGGAAAAAGCCGGCCGGCCCAAAAAACGCGACCTTGGAAAAATGTGACCTTGGTCTCGGTGCAGGCGTTGTCAAAGGCGCCGCCGCGCAATTGCCGCGTTACTTCAAGGACACTAATCGGGTGCAGGATTTGGAGTCACGCTTGATGACTTGCATGGAGAATTTGCAAGGCATCAACCCACAGGAAATTATTGATGCGCCATTTGGCAAAGGTGCCAAGAAGCCGGTCGAGGCGATTGTCGCTTATGTCGTCACCAATTCGCGCGACATGAAAATCAACGCGCCGATGAAACATCCGAAAGAAAAAGAAATGTATGCGCTCGGTAAGCGCGCGTTTTATTACCGTGGCGGTGCGATGGATTTTGCTTGCGCCTCGTGTCACGACGATGCCAGCAAGCGCATACGCTTGCAGGATTTGCCTGATCTGACTTCAGCAAAAGGTGCGGCGCTGGGCTGGGGTTATTGGCCCGCGTATCGTGTGTCTAGCGGCGAATTTTGGACCATGCAACGTCGCTTGAATGATTGCTATCGCCAACAGCGTTTCCCGTATCCGAATTACGTATCCGACGTGACCATCGCCTTGTCGACCTACTTGGCGGCGAACGCCAAAGGTGGCGTTATTCATACGCCAGGCTTGAAGCGCTAACGAAAGGATGACAAAAATCATGAAAACATCTCGGTTAATTTTTCGCATTTCTTTCGTCGGTGCGCTGGGTCTGGCAGGCATTTCAGGCAATGCACAGACTGCGCAGGCGATGGTGGCAATGGATAAAGCCATCATCGGCAGTTTTCGTGACGAAGGAATTGTCACGGTCGCATCGATTTCGCAAGACCAGACACAAGCTTTATGTTCCGACCCCAAGTTAGCGACCGGTAAAACCGGTGCAAAGCGTCGCGCCGCGATTGAAAAAGAAAATCTGGCGAGCATCAAACCACCAAGTGATGGCGTGTATTTAGGCGACTGGAAAGAGGGCGAAAAAATTGCCCAAAGCGGACGCGGCGCGACGTGGAGTGACAAGGA
>JANYAW010000224.1 GCA_025361105.1 Rhodocyclaceae bacterium
CACCAAGGTGTATTTGGATTGCAGTGAGTGCAGTGCGGCGGTGGTACCGCCAGCACCTGAACCATTAACCGAGCTGGCCGATGGCACGAAGCCCTGCATCGAGGGAAGCATTTGAATCAAATCGGTGGCGTTAGTTACACCAGTTTTTTTGATGTCTTCGGCGGTAAGCGTCAGCACCGGCAAGGCGCCTT
Source organism: Rhodocyclaceae bacterium (assembly GCA_025361105.1). Classification (GTDB taxonomy): domain Bacteria; phylum Pseudomonadota; class Gammaproteobacteria; order Burkholderiales; family Rhodocyclaceae; genus JADKHX01. The sequence continues at coordinate 192 of JANYAW010000224.1, forward strand.
CTTGGGCAATCCGCTTGATGCTCGAACCGGTTACCTCAACGCGTTCCGTTGCTTGGGCAAACGCCGACTGAGCAGTCGCAGCAATCGCAATTGCTGCACATGCCTGACCCACCCGAATTGCCAGTTGTTTTTTCTTGAGAATCATGTTGTCTCCTAAAGCTGATTCCTACGTCAAAAAATAGATCGCGCAACAAAACTGCCGCGCCATCGAGATGTTTCGCCATTACGGCTTTGCGAAATGTGAAACGACTGTAACAGTTTGGGCATAGGTCTGTAAGCTTAGGTAAGCACTCAAGTGATTGCTGGCGATTTCTTGTTGCGAAATTCACACACTTGCAGCCTGGGTGATTGCGGTCGGCGATAACGCATCGTCGCGTGCCGTAAAACCCAAATACGTTCATTCGTATTTCCCTGACACCCGTTGACCTCGTTTTATTCGCCGCTGCATGCGCCAAACCGCAGTGCACCATTTTTACTCGTTGAATCTCGCCAACGTGACCATTAGAATTCCTCGCTTCGCTGTAACGGCGGCGAAGCAGGGAATTCTCAAAGCGCAGCTTTGTGCTTGCGTAGCGGGTCGGCTGTGCAAAGCCGACACTCCACGCCAGCACCAACTGACCAGCTCACGAGGCCTGCCAGTGCCCGCCGACAGTTTTTATCGGATATTTACGATGGCAATCTCGCCAATGTATTTGCGCCGTGCCGGAGTCTCCGGCATTACTGCCATCGCAGCGATTTTCGGCTTTGCTTCTTTTGGTGCCTTGGCGGCTCCCGATCCGAACAAAGTGATCCGCACCACTATCGAAGCCCAGGACGCGGGCTTTGAAGCGGCACTTACTGCCAACGCCTATTCCGATATGGTCAATGAAGCTATCGGTGAAAGCTTGCTGACATACGACTACATGGCACGGCCTGCCAAGCTGGTGCCGCAATCGGTGGAAGCGATGCCGACAATTGAAGACGAAGGTCGAACTTATACTTTCCATATCATCAAGGGAATTTATTTTTCTCCCGATCCTGTCTTCAAAGGCAAGAAGCGCGAACTCACAGCACAAGATTATGTTTATAGCCTCAAGCGCTTCATGGATCCGAAAGTGCGCGCGCAATGGCGATTTTTGTTTGAAGGAAAAATTGTCGGACTGGATGCGCTCTCAAAGGCCGCTGAGAAATCCGGCAAATTTGACTACGATGTACCGGTTGCTGGTTTGCAAGCGCTTGACAAATACACCTTGCGTATTCGCCTGAACGCTACCGACTACAATTTCCTTTACGCTCTGGGAATGCCGACCACGATGGCCGTCGCGCGGGAAGTGATGGAGGCCTATAAAGACGATCTGGGCGGGCATCCGGTGGGTACCAACGCGTATATGCTCAAAGAATATGAGCGTGGGCACAAAATTGTGCTGGAGGCCAATCCAAATTACCGAGGCTTCACCTGGAACTTCAAAGCGGGCACCGACCCCGAAGACAAGCAAATTGTTGCCGATATGCAAGGCAAACAAATGCCGCGTATTGGACGCGTAGAAATCAACGTCATCGAAGAAGAACAGAGCAAATATTTGTCCTTCGTCAAAGGTGAATCGGACTACGTGGCGCGCATCAATAACATTGCTGAATCTTGGCGCGAAGGTACAGGGCTCAAACCTGAATTGGTCAAGCTCGGTATCACGCGTTACGACCCGGTCGAAGCCGAGACAACTTATTACTTGATTAACTTCAAAGACCCCGTGACTGGTGGCCTGGCCAAAGATCGCATCGCGCTACGTCGCGCGATGATCATGAGCTACGATATGGCCGAAGAAGCACGGGTAGTGCGAAAAAGCTTGTCGATTGTGAATCAAATGCCGATTCCGCGCGGGGTGATTGGCTACGACCCAAATTACCGCACGACTAATCCTTATAACCCCGATGTCGCCAATAAACTGCTCGACAAGTTTGGCTTCAAACGTGGAGCCGATGGCTGGCGGACCAATCCCGATGGCTCACCGTTGGAGATCACGCTGACTTCTGAGCCACAACAAGTGAGCGCCGAGTACGACAAGCTGTGGAACAAATCACTGACCAAAATCGGTATTCATCTGAAGGTGAAAAAAAGCGGCTTTGCCGACAATCTGAAAGCCGCCAAGGATTGTCAATTGCAGATGTGGGGCTCGGCATGGAACGCTGACTATCCGGATGGCGAAAACTTCCTGCAACTGCTTTACGGCCCGAATGCGCATCAGTCGAACAACGGCTGTTACGATTCACCAACGTTTAACAAACTGTATGAGATGGCGGCAAAAATGCCCGACTCACCCAAGCGTACCAAGCTCTACGAATTGATGTCACGCCAAATGGAATACGACGGCGCATGGCGTGTCGGAATTTCACGCATCCGCGTCACCTTGCTGCATCCAGGCGTGCAAGGATTCAAGCGGCATCCAATGCGACAGGCAGAATGGAAATACATGGACATGGATTTGGAAAAGCGCAAAGCGGGCGGCGCTGCGGAAGTTAAAAAATGAAAAATTTGACCTTCAAATCGGCAATCGCCGCATTGCTGATGTCAGCTTCGGTAGTTAGCATCGGCGCGAGCCCGAACGCCAAACCCACGCCGGATATGAACAAGGTTTTTCACTATCAGTTTCCGGTAGCGGAAACCGGTTTTGATCCGGCGCAAGCCAACGACTTGTATTCCAACACGGTGATGGAAGCGCTGTTTGAGGCGCTGCTGACTTACGATTATCTGGCGCGCCCATCCAAGCTCGCGCCGCGCGCGGCAGATTTGCCTGTCATGTCGGAAGCGGGCAAGGTTTACACCTTCAAGATTCGCCCCGGGATTTTGTTCACCGATGATCCGGCATTCAAAGGCAAGCCGCGCGAACTGGTGGCAGAGGACTACATTTATTCGATTAAGCGACTGGCCGATCCGAAGCTGCATTCGCAATGGCGTTATTTGGTTGAAGGCAAAATCCTTGGTATTACTGACGCGATAAAGGCTTCGACCAAATCCGGTAAGTTTGATTACAACCAAAAAATCGCCGGCCTGGAAGCGCTTGATAAATACACGCTCAAAGTCACACTCGAATCACCTGACTTTAATTACCCT
>JANYAW010000270.1 GCA_025361105.1 Rhodocyclaceae bacterium
TGGGCAATCAACTGACCAAAGTGAAAGGTCATTTCAGGTCCCGCCTCGCACATGCCGACCTTGCGGCCGTTCCAGGTGCTTTGCAGCGTCATGTGCAATCTGCCGCCTTGCCAGGCGTCGCCTAGCTCGTCAGTTGTTACCGCTACAGGGCTAAAGGCGGTGGCGGGCTTGCTTTGAAAAAAGCCAAAGCCTTTGGCCAGCTCGGCGGGGATTAAATTGCGCAAGGTCACATCATTGACCAGCATCAACAATTTGATTTGCGCGGCGCAATTTTCTACGCTTGCACCCATAGGCACGTCGCCGGTAATGACTGCAACCTCACCTTCCAGATCAATGCCCCACGACGCATCGCGCGCCACAATGGCATCACAGGGACCGATAAAACTATCCGAGCCACCTTGATACATCAGCGGATCAGTCCAAAATTCCGGCGGCATGGTCGCGCCACGGGCGCGGCGAACCAGCTCAACATGATTAACGTAGGCGGAGCCATCGGCCCATTGATAGGCGCGTGGCAAGGGCGAGTGGCATCGGGTCGAATCGAAAGCTTCTGCGTCCTTGTGTCCGTCATTCAGGGCTGAATAAATTACGGCAAGTTTGGGCGCGGTGTCGTTCCAGTTATCCAACGCCGCTTGTAAAGTATTCGCGATTTGCGGTACGCGTTGGCAGCGCTGCAAATCTTTGCTGACGACGACCAAAGTCCCGTCGCGTCCGCCGATTTTTAACGTGGCTAATTTCATGCCGCACCTCGCTCGCCAGTTGGTGCTGGCGACACGGTGTCGTTAAAACTTCCATCATGCATCCACCTCGCATGATGCGGCGCACGACGCGTTTGCGACCATTCATTGAGCATGTCCCATTTCACTTCATCGAGTCGTTCCAACATTCCTGGCAAGGCGGTGTTGGCAGAGAGTTCCAAACGATGTCCGTTCGGATCAAAGAAATAAATCGATTTGAACAAGGTGTGATCGGTCGGCCCAATGACGTCGATACCCGCCGCTTCAAGTCGCGCTTTCGCCGCCATCAATTCGTCTACCGTATCAAGCTGCATGGCAAGGTGCTGCACCCAAGCCGGGGTGTTGTGATCTCTGTCCATCGGCGCTTGCGTTGGTAGCTCAAAAAACGCCAATACATTCCCATTGCCCGCATCCAAAAACACATGCATGTAGGGATCAGGCTCGCCGGTTGATGGCACTTGATCTTCGGCAATCGCGAGGACAAATTTCATATCCAGATGTGTGCCATACCACTCGACAGTTTTTTTGGCGTCTATGCAGCGATACGCCACGTGATGAATTTTTTGGATTTTCATATCAGCCTCTCAGCCATTCGACGGATTGAGGGTCGGCAACTCACGCAAGCGCGGATACAGCGGCGTGAAATCTTGCGCGGTTTCGCGAAATAATTGATCGTAATTTTCGATGACGAAATAGGTGTCTTGAAATCTGTCGATACGATATTCGGTTTGCATTACGCGCATCAAATCAAACGGCAGCCGATGTGGCTCAGGCGAATCAAGACAATGGGTAATTTCGCCGCCCGATGACAAGATGCCCGCGCCATAAGTGCGCAATCCGTCGGGTGTATTGATCAAACCGAACTCGACCGTGTACCAGTACAAGCGCGCCAGATAACCCAATGCATTCAGTCCCAGTGCTTTCATTCCGCCCTTGCCATATTCCTGCAAATAATCGGCGAAAGTCGGGTTGAGCAGCAGCGGTACATGACCATAAAAATCATGAAAAATATCCGGTTCGACAATGTAATCAAATTCAGCCGGTGTGCGCAGCCAAACGGTGACGGGAAATCGTCGCTCGGAGAGGTGACGAAAAAAAACATCGTCGGGGACTAGCCCGGGTACCGCCACAATTTGCCAACCCGTTGCCGCGCTGATTATCTGATTTGCGTCGGCAAAATTCGGCATGCCATCGGTGGACAACAACGCCACATTCTCGATGAATTCATCGCAGGCATAAGCTTTCAATTTTGCATTTTGGCGTTGCATCAGACGGCGATAAAGATCGTGCTCGGCGACTGAATAGCTCGCGTAATCCTGCGCCACCGTATAGTCGGCGCGTATCTTCGAATAATCGCCGCGCGGCGCGCTTTCTGGCCTAATCATGGTCGGGTAATCATTTGGCTACGTTGGTGTCTTCAAGCACACCACGTTTAATTTGATCCAGCTCGATGGAATCAAACAAGGCTTTGAAATTCCCTTCGCCAAATCCCTCGTTGCCCTTGCGCTGAATGATTTCAAAAAAAATCGGGCCTATCACCGTCTCGGTAAAAATTTGCAGCAAATATCCCTGCCCGGTGGTTGGTGCGCCATCAATCAAAATCCGGTTGGCTCGCAAAGCAGCAACGTCTTCCTGGTGGCCAGCCACGCGCTGGTCAATCTGGTCGAAATAGGTGTCGGGCGTATCCAAAAATTTAATGCCATTGGCGGCCATTGCTTTGACCGTTGCCACAATATCGTCGCTGCCCAGTGCAATGTG
>JANYAW010000301.1 GCA_025361105.1 Rhodocyclaceae bacterium
CTCATCGATGATTTCATCGCATAGCCGGTTAGTAACTGTTGGAATTCGTGACTGCAATACTGGCTGCCACGATCCGAATGAAAGACGAGTCCTGAGCTGGGGCGGCGCTTGAACCACGCCATCTGCAAAGCATCGGTCACGACACTCGTTCTCATGTGCGAACTCATACTCCAGCCCACGATTTGGCGGCTGAATAGGTCGATGACCGCCGTCAGAAACAACCAGCCCTCACCCGTGGCGATATAAGTAATGTCGCTCGTCCAAACCCGATTAGGTGCGCTTGGAGAGAAGTCGCGGGCGAGCAGATTGTCGGCCACCGGCAGGTGATGTTTGCTGTCCGTCGTGACCACGAATTTGCGTTTGCCGCAGGCCACAATACCGTACCGTTTCATCGTCTTGCGCACCCGCTCCTTGCCCACCCGCTGTGCCTTGGCGTGCAAGGCTTCCCACATCCGTGGCCAGCCATACTCGCCTTTGGCTTCTGCCTGAATGATGCGCATATGTGCCAGCAAAGTATCGTCGCTGATCCGCCTTCTAATTCCCCGCGTAGCGGGACAAATCGGCTTGGCTTTGCGCCAGTAATGCTGCGCAAAACCACTCGCACTGACACCCAATACGTCGCACATCAGTGCGACTGGCCAAGTCTTTTTGTGCGCGTTAATCCAAGCGTACCTCACAGCAATTCCTGCGCGAAGTACGCCGTCGCTTTTTTTAAGATGTCGCGCTCCATCGTCACCCGCGCCAGCGCTGCACGCAACCTCGACATCTCCATTTGCTCGGCGCTGATGGGGTTGCCACCCACAGCGCGTAGCGCACCCTTTGCATCCCGTTTGAGCCAATTGTCCAAGGTCTGCGCCGCGATGCCCAGCACCTTTGCGATCGCCGCCGGACTCTGCCCACCCTTGACCAGCCGAACCGCCTCCAGCTTGAATTCCATCGTGTATTGCTTACGTACCGGTTTCATCAGTTGCCTACCCATTTCGTTTCTCCATTGCTAAGATTTAACCATTAGCTAAGGGATACGTTTTTCGGGGGCAAGATCACTATCGACACCCCATCCCCACCCCAACCCTCCCCTTGAAGGGGAGGGAGAAGTTGTTCATGCGATTGCCCTGTGTGTGCGCCATCGATGCGCAAGGAATCACTGATTGACCAATATTCGCCGTTCAAACCCGCTTAACCGCCACCCGTCCAATTGAGCGGTGCAGAAGCTTGACCAGTCACGGCGCACTGGTTACTGTGCCGTCATGGACACAAAAACTTCTACCGCGATTGCACCTGCCGGCTTCGGTCGGAGCTTGCTTATCGAACTCACCATGCGTCGCATCGGCATTGCCTTGGGTGCGTCCATTGTGCTGACTTTGCTGCTCAGCCCGATTTTCATTACTTCCTTCATCGAACTTCTTGGGCGTACGGTTTTTGTCGGTATGACGCTGCTGATCGCCTTCACTTTGGCCGGCGTGTGGCATCCCAAGTGGCTACCGCGCTGGGTGACGCAGGTGTTGGCGGTGGCGTTCGCGGCGCCGCTGGCGACTTTGGCGATTTATGTGTTGAAAGTGGATGGTGATTTGCCGGCGTTCTTTCATTCAGAGGAACGCGTTTCCGGTTTCTTTTTTCTTTCGATAAGTGCGTTGTTAATTGGTTTGGTGTTGGCACTCGGTGCCTTGTTTCGCGAGCGCGATGCACAGGTGCGTGCGCAAGCACTGATGTTTCAGTTGGAAAAGGAAACCCTGGAGCGGCAGGCGGCGGACGCGCGCTTGAGTGTTTTGCAAGCGCAGATCGAGCCACATTTTTTGTTCAATACGCTGGCGAATGTTCAATCGCTAATCGAGAGCGGATCGCCGCGTGCGGTACCGGTGTTCAAGAGCTTGATTGACTACCTGCGTGCGGCGATGCCACAACTGCATCAGAGCGCGGCGACCTTGGGCAACGAAGAAGGATTGGTACGCTCCTATCTTGAATTGATGCTGATGCGCATGCCGGATCGTTTGCAATTTTCTGTCGACATTGCCGAGGATTTGCACAGCATCAAATTTCCTGCCATGGCATTGCTGACACTGGTCGAAAATGCGGTGCGTCATGGCATTGATCCGAGCGAAGAGGGCGGTCGTATCGAAGTGATTGCACGTCGCGATGGTGATTTGATTTGCGTTTGCGTATCCGATACGGGTATCGGCATGCGCGAGACCGCAGTTCCGGGCACGGGCTTATCCAATTTACAACAGCGCTTGAACGCGTTTTATGGCGACGACGCGTTGTTGGAATTAAGCGAGCAAACACCGCATGGTTTGCGCGCAGAATTGCTCTTTACCGAGCCGCATTGATATGGAAAAAATTACTGCCCTGGTTGCTGACGACGAACCGCTTTTGCGTGAGCGTTTGATTTCTATTTTGGCGCGGCTGTGGCCGGAATTGGTCATCGTCGCCGAGGCGCGCAATGGTCGTGAAGCGGTTGAGCTTTTCGATCAACATGCGCCGCAAATTGTTTTTCTCGATGTGCATATGCCGGGCATGAACGGCATCGAAGCGGCGCGCTGCGTGGGGCGGCAGGCACAAATTGTGTTCGTCACCGCGCATGAAAATTACGCCGCCGAAGCCTTTCGCCAAGGCGCGATTGACTACGTGGTCAAGCCCTTTGACGAAGCGCGCTTGATGGATACCGTGTTGCGTTTGCGCCAACGCCTGAGTGCAGCGGCCAGCGCGCTGCCAGCGGCCGAGGGCAGCATCGAAGCGGTGCTCGAAAAATTGGCCAAGGAAATGCGCGAGCAGCGTGCGCCGCAAAAATATCTTAGTTGGATTAAAGCTTCTGTCGGCGCGGCAGTGCGTTTGATTCCTGTCACGCAGATTTTTTATTTGCGCTCGGATGCCAAATACACGCTGGTGGTTTGGCAAGGCGGCGAGGCGCTCATCAGGCGCACGATCCGTGAATTGGCCGACGAACTCGATCCCGAAAAATTCGCGCAAATTCATCGCTCAACGATAGTGAATTTGCATTTCGTGAACCATGTCACACACGGCAACAATGAGACAGGTGATGTACATTTAGCAGGTCGCCCGGAAACG
>JANYAW010000328.1 GCA_025361105.1 Rhodocyclaceae bacterium
GCACCGCCAAGCATCACCAGGATGAGCGTGGCAAAGGTGGCCATGCTGCGTGCGGCTTCCGGGGTTTTGCCAAACGCAGCAATCAGCAAACCGAAGGTCGCCGTCATGATGGCGAAGCACACCCCTACACCGAGGAAACCAAGCAAGTTGCCGGTGATGCGCACGCCGAACACCAAAGCAGCCACAGCAAAAATGACGCAGAGCAAACCGAAGGCAATCAAGGCGCATGACATGGCGCGCGCAGCGAGCAAATTCGATAGTGAAATCGGTGCCGCCAACAAACGATTCCACAAGCCCAGACGTCGCGCCAGCAAGATGCTGATACCCGCATCGATGCCCATGAACAGGATGAATTGAACGCTCATGCCGGCAAACGAATGGGCGTAGCCGTTGTACTTGGCAGGCCCCGAAGTCATCGCCTCGTCCTTGGTGGTAAACGGCATGGTGAAGCCTGTGGCGGGCTTGGCGGTCGTCGCCACGCTGTTCGTCGTCGCCAGATTGTCCTTTTGCAATGCCTTGACACTGGTGAGCATATCGCGCAAGGTTTTTTGCTCGGGATGCGTCGCCGCGACGGCTTCCAGTTTGTCCAGACTGTCGGTGACAAACTCCTGGCCAGCCGGGCCGCTAGTCAATTCGGTCATGACGATTTGCATGACGTGCTGTGTGAGCAAACCTTTGGTCATTTGCAGCACTGCGGTTTGCGATGGATCGTAAAACAAGGAGATTTCCGGCTTGGCTCCACCGCCAAATAATCCTTTGACCGAGGCATTGCCAAATCCGGCAGGAATCACAATCGCGGTGCTGAGCTTGCCTTTGAGTACCTTGAGCCGTGCCTCCTCAACACCGAGCTCAACAATGTTCAAGGTGGTCTCGTGCTTCAACGCCTCAGCGATTTTTTTGGCGACGGCGCTGTCGTCCTGCATCACCAGAGCGACATCAATTTTTCCGGCTTCCTTGGCTCCCGATCCACCAAAAATATAGCCGAAGAATGCACCCAGAACGATAGGCATCAAGATGGTTAGTATCAAGGCCCGCCGGTCATGCACGAACAAAATGACATCTTTTCGTATCAACGCCAGAATCGCCACCATACGAGTCTCCTAGTCGCGCAAGGTACGACCGGTGAGGGTCAGAAAAATATCTTCCAGATTGGCTTTCGCCGTGGCGTAATGCAAGGGCGGTGCGCCGTGCGCAACCAGACATTGCAATACCCCTATTCCATCATCGGCATGTGCCAGAGCGATATTCAAATTCGTGTCCTCCACCAGTACATTGGTGACTCCTTTGCACTGCGCGAGGGCATTTTGCAAGGCAGCACTCGGCGCCGCCGCGAGATCAACACTCAATGCCGCCTGCGCCGGCAACCGCCGATAGAGCTGTGCCGGCGCTTCGTCGGCGATGACTTTACCGTGGTCGATAATCACCACCTGATCGGCCAGTCGCTCGACTTCTTCCATGTAATGGCTGGTGTAAATCAGCGTGCGGCCTTGGCGCTTGAGCACTTCCAGACTATCAAAAATCGCATTGCGACTTTGCGGATCGACGCCAACGGTTGGCTCGTCCAGAATCAACAATTGCGGGTCATGCAGCAAGCCCGCTGCGATATTCAAGCGGCGCTTCATGCCCCCGGAAAAAGTTGCCGGCTTGTCGGCGGCGCGATCTTCAAGATTGACCAAAGCCAGCACTTCATCGCAACGCACTTTGAGCGCCGAGCCCTTGAGGCCGTAGAGCGCGCCAAACAATTTCAGATTTTCGCGCGCCGAAAGTTCTTCGTAAATCGCCAGTTCCTGCGGCACCAAACCAATCATTTGTTTGACCGCGTTATTGCCCTGTCCGACGCGCTGACCGGCAAGCAATACTTCGCCGCTGTCGGCGCGCAGCAAGCCACATATCAGGCTCACGGTGGTGGACTTTCCGGCGCCGTTGGGGCCAATCAAACCCAGGGTTTGGCCGCGTTGGATTTGAAACGAAACACCATCGACGGCGCGCCGCTCGGCGAATGACTTACTGATCTGGTTGACGCTAAGTATCACTTCGCTCATCGACAATTTCCCGCTGGCAGGATGTTCAAACGTCGCCAGTTGGTGCTGACAACACGCCGTCAACTTCTATTGCATATTAAATGGATGCCGCAAGACTATGGTTTCATCACGATCAGGGCCGGTTGAAATCATGTCGATCGGCACTCCACACAGCGCTTCCATGCGATTGAGATACGCGCGCGCGGCGGCAGGTAGTTCATCGACGTTCTTGATTCCCAAGGTACTGTCGGACCATCCCGGCATGGTTTCATAAACCGGTTCGCAGCGCGATAAATCATCGGCGCCGACAGGCAGAATGTCGGAGAATTTTCCGTCGATGTGATAACCAGTGCACAGCTTCATTTCCTCAATGCCATCGAGCACATCAAGTTTGGTGATGCACAAACCCGACAGGCCGTTGATTTGAATCGAGCGCTTCATCGCTGCTGCGTCGAACCAGCCACAGCGCCGCGCACGACCCGTCACGGCACCGAATTCCTTGCCGCGCGAAGCCATGTGCTGGCCTACCGGATCGAGCTTGTCAACGGCATCATAAAGTTCGGTCGGGAATGGCCCGCTGCCGACGCGCGTGGTGTAAGCCTTGGTGATACCCAACACGTAATGCAATGCACCCGGGCCGACGCCCGCACCTGCTGCTGCCGCGCCGGCCACACAATTCGACGAAGTCACAAAGGGAAAGGTACCGTGGTCGATGTCGAGCAAGGTGCCTTGTGCACCTTCAAACAACAAATTGTCACCGGCTTTGTTGGCATCGTAAAGCGCACGAGGTACATCGGCGATCATTTTGGTCAGGCGCGGCGCAAGCGCCATCGTGCTATCAAAAACCTGCTGGAAATTCACTGCCTCTGCATGCAGATATTGAGTCAATACGAAGTTGTGATAGTCGAGCAATTCGGTGAGCTTGCTGGCGAATCGTTCAGGGTGCAAAAGGTCTTGCAAGCGTATCGCGCGGCGCGCAACTTTGTCTTCATACGCCGGGCCAATGCCACGGCCTGTAGTGCCGATTTTCCCCGCACCTTTGGCTACCTCGCGAGCGATGTCTAGCGCTTGGTGGTAGGGCAAAATCAAAGGGCAAGCTTCGGAAATTTTAAGCCGTGCTTCAGCATCCACGCCGGCAGCGGCAAGCTCGTCGAGCTCCTTGAGCAAAGCTTCAGGTGAGAGCACGACACCGTTGCCGATGTAACAAATCACACCCGCGCGCAGAATGCCCGATGGCACCAAACGCAGCACAGTTTTTTTGCCGCCGATTACCAGCGTATGACCGGCGTTGTGCCCTCCCTGAAAACGCACGACGCCTTGTGCGTGATCGGTCAGCCAATCAACGATTTTGCCTTTGCCCTCGTCGCCCCATTGGGTACCGACGACGACTACATTTCGTGCAGACTTGTTTGTCATTTCAGACATCCTCAAGCGCTTCAATTGTCCATTCGCCATGACGGCGTTTTAATTGCCGGTCGCAACCTGCGGCGGCCCATGTTCCCACATGCCCCGGCAAGGCAAACATCACCCGTTCACCGAGTGCCCGCAGACGTTCCGCTTCGACGTGCAATGCGTCGTCTTCCGGCCACGGCACCAGAATCGCGCCGCCGGTCTGGCTCGGTGTCGCGACGCGCAACACCTCACGCAAATCCATCGAAAATCCTGTCGCCGGACGTGCGCGTCCATAGGCCAAACCGACTTCGTCATAGCGCCCGCCACGCGCGATGGCAAAGGCGCTGCCGGCGCAATAGGCAGCAAAAGCAACACCGGTGTGATAGTGATAACCGCGCAAATCCGCAAGATCAAAATTCAATGCCGCTTCGCTGACTGAACCGCTCAAAGCATCAGCCAATCGATTTAACTCATCGAGCGCTCGCGCAATTTCGGCTTCAGCGGGCAAGACCTTGGCCGCTTGTACCAGCACCTCACGCCCACCATAGAGCGTCGGCAAGGCCAGCAAACCGCTACGGTAAGGCTCTGCCACACCCGTCGTCAAATCGCGTAGCGTAGAGGCATCCTTGGCCTGCAGCGCAGAGAAAATTTCCAACTCCTGCGCGGGGCTGAGTCCGGCATGGCGAACCAGCGCGCGGAACACGCCCACATGCCCAAAATCGAGCCGGCTCGCGCTGAGCGTGCATAAGTCGAGTGCTTCGGCCAGCAGTCGAATAATTTCGATGTCGGCTTCCAAACCCGCATGACCATACAGCTCAGCACCGATTTGCAATGGCTCGCGCGTGGCTTGAAAACCCGCTGGCAAAGTGTGTACCACACTGCCGCAATAGCATAGTCGCGCGACACCTTCACGTCCTAGCAAGTGGGCATCAATGCGCGCGACTTGCGGCGTAATGTCGGCACGTAGACCCATGCTGCGGCCTGACAATTGGTCGACCAATTTGAAAGTTTGCAGGTCTACATCACGGCCACTACCGGTCAGCAGTGACTCAACGTATTCGAGCAAGGGTGGCATGACGAATTCATAGCCATGCGCGGCGAACATATCGAGCAAGCGACGGCGTAAAGCCTCAAGCTGCGCTGCTTCGCGCGGCAATACATCTTCAATCGCTTCCGGCAATAACCAGCGCATGGCGGACATGATTAGCGCAACACCATATAGATAATCACGCCCAACAGCAGCGACGACAAGCCAAGAAAGCGAATCTGTCCGTCGCTCAACTCAGTCACTCGCTTGAAAGTTTCGCGCCACACCTTGGGTGCGACAAAGGGCAGGAAACCCTCAATCACCAACATCAGGGCGAAAGCCAACAGCAGCGTTTTTTCCATGGTCACCTGCGTAGGAGTTACTTGCCGCGACCGCTGTTCTTCAGGTACTTGAAGAAATCCGAATTCGGTTCGATGACCAACAAATCACTCTTGCTTCTAAAGCTGCCACGATAGGCTTCAAGGCTCCGATAGAAAGCATAGAACTCCGCGTTTTCGCTGAAGGCCTTGCCATAAATCGAAGCGGCTTTTGCGTCGCCTTCGCCTTTGACTTTTTGCGCATCGCGATAGGCTTCGGCGACGATGACTTCGCGCTGACGTTCAGCATCGGCACGAATTTTTTCGGCTTCCGCCGCGCCTTGCGAACGCAGTTCATTGGCGACACGCTTACGCTCGGATTCCATGCGCCGATAAACGGACTCCGAAACTTCCGGCGGTAAATCGACGCGCTTCAGTCGAACATCAACGATTTCAATACCTGTCGCACGCATATCGGCATCGGCTTTCTTTTGCACATCAGCGGTAATCTTGTCGCGCGCACCGGAGACGACATCGTGTACCGTGCGTTTGCCAAATTCTTCGCGCAGACCCGCGTTAACAATTTGCGCCAAGCGTATGCGGGCAAGTTGCTCGTCGCCGCCGGTAAATGAAATGTAGTAGGTTTTGGGATCAGCAATGCGCCATTTGATGAAGGAATCGACCAGAACCGGTTTGTTTCCTGCCGTCAAAAATCGTTCGGGATCCGGTGAATCCATGGTCAGGATTCGCTTTTCAAATAGCTTCACATTTTGTATCAAGGGCCATTTGAAAGCCAGCCCTGGCTCGGTGATGACTTCCTTGATTTCACCCAACTGAAAAATAATCGCGTACTGACGTTGATCAACGGTGAACAAGGTCATGCCAAGCAAAACCACGCCCGCAAGCACGCTGGAAATGATGAATGGTAAGCCGCGCTGCATTATCTTTCTCCTCGATCACGCGAACGCAAACCATCACGCGAACGCCCGTCGGAGCCACGCTCAACGGCCGGCACGCGCTCATTTTGTGGCGGCGATTCGTTACTGACAGTTGGTGCTGCGCGGCTGCCACCATCAACGGCGTTGCTACCCGGTGGTGCCGCCATCTGTACTGAATCCTGTGCATTCGCAGCCGTTGCTCCCGCTGCTGCGTGCATTAGTTTGTCGAGCGGCAAATACAACAGATTGCCCTGCCCTTTGGCATCGACCATGACTTTGCTGGTGTTGCTGTATACCTGTTGCATGGTTTCCAGATACAAGCGTTGGCGGGTAACTTCAGGTGCCTTTTGGTATTCCGTCAAAATCTGTTTGAAACGTGAGGCATCGCCTTCGGCCATCGCGATGATGCGTTGTTTGTAACCGCTGGCTTCTTCAAACAAACGCGATGCCGTGCCACGTGCTTTTGGCACTACGTCATTGGAATAAGCCTGACCTTCGTTCTTTTGCCGCTCTTTGTCTTGCCCGGCTTTGACGGCATCATCGAATGCCGCCTGAACTTGCTCCGGCGGCTGTGTGCTCTGCATGCTGACCGAGCGCACTTGAATGCCGGTTTGATAACGATCCAAAATTTCCTGTATCAATTTTTGCGTATCAGCGGCAATTGCGACACGGCCTTCGTTTAGCACAAAGTCCATTTTGCTCTTGCCAACCACTTCGCGAATCGCCGTCTCTGCCGCTTGCATCACCGAATCATCGGCGTGGCGATTGTTGAACAAATACGCTTGTGGATCCTTGAGCAAATACTGAACGGCAAATTGCACACTGACGATGTTCTCGTCATCGGTCAACATCAGGGCTTCTTTGTTAACACGATTCTTCTCGGTCGTGCGATAGCCGATTTCGATGGTTCTGACCGCGCTCAAATTGACTGTCTCGTGGCTCTGTACGGGCCACGGTAGACGCCAACGCAAACCCGGTTCAGTGATTTCCTTGAAGCGACCAAATTGCAGCACAACGCCGCGCTGACTCGCATCAACGATATAAAAACCACTGGCCGACCACAGCAACAAAATCAGGCCGAGTACGACACCCACGCCGCCACCAAATTGACGCGGACTGATGTTGGGCATGCCGCCACCAGTGCCATTGCCGCTGCCATTGGCTTTGGGTTTGTTACCTAGCAAGCCGGACAAGCGGCGATTGAAATCGCGCCAGATTTCTTCGAGATCAGGCGGGCCTTGATTGCCGCCGCCCTTGTTGCCGCCGCCGGGGTTATTGCCCCAGCCGTTGTCATTCATCGCCATCAATATTCCTGCTATCACGATATTCAATCTTGAAATTTAGTAGGGTTTGGAGCGTCGCCGTGCGACATTTGTTGCGAGCGCGGCTAGGCAGTTTCGGGTTCGGTGTCGGGGGAAGTTTTGTAGCTGATTATTGGTGAAATTCGGCTATTGGAGATTTGCGCCAGCGCATCACGCAACAGGCTCAAACCCTCGCCACACTTGGCACTTAAGCGGACCCGTCGAATCTTACCATAGGCCAAATTTTGCGCATCGTTTGCTAGTGGCGCATCGTCATCTCTATCAATCCCGGGAGCGACCAAAGTCGCATCAATTTTGTTCCAGATCAGGATTTGCGGTACCTCGGCTGCACCGATTTCCGCTAGCACTTGATTCACCGAATCAATTTGTTGCTCGCGCGCAGGGCTGGCCGCATCAACCACATGCAAGAGCAAATCGGCTTGCGCGGTTTCTTCCAAGGTGGCGTGAAATGCGGCGACCAGGGAATGCGGCAAATCGCGGATGAAGCCGACAGTATCAGAGAGCACGATTTGCCCAGCGCCTTCAACGTAGAGTCGCCGCGAAGTGGTGTCGAGTGTGGCAAAAAGTTTATCGGCCGCATAGGCACCGGCTTTGGTCAGTGCGTTGAACAGCGTACTCTTGCCGGCGTTGGTGTAGCCGACCAAAGACACAGCCAACACTTCACTACGGCTGCGCGATTTGCGGCGCACACCACGCTGACGTTCCAGAATTTTCAATCGTTCTTTGAGCAGCGCCACACGTTTGCCAAGCAATCGTCGATCGGTTTCCAATTGCTTCTCGCCCGGGCCGCGCATGCCGACGCCACCTTTTTCGCGATCAAGATGCGTCCAGCCACGCACCAGGCGTGTGGCCATGTGTTGCAGTTGCGCCAATTCGACTTGCAGCTTGCCTTCATGGCTGTTGGCACGCAAGGCAAAAATATCGAGAATGAGGGTATTGCGGTCAACCACACGCCGCTTGAGCTCGCGTTCGAGATTGCGTTGCTGGGCGGGACTAAGTGCGTGATTGAAGACCACCAAATCCGCTTCATGCGCACGTGCAAACTCGGCGATTTCAGCCACCTTGCCCTTGCCCGCGAACAGCTTCGCATCTGGCGCTGCTCGCCGCCCGGTGACAACACCGACCGACATCGCCGCTGCGCTGGCAATCAATAGTTCAAATTCGGAGAGTCGTTCTGCGAAGTCGCCCTCACCGAAATCAAGCTGCACCAGAACGGCTTTTTCACCGCTACCGGGACGATCAAACACGTGACAACACCAGTCTAGGCTTCGCCATCTTCCTCATGCGTGAAATTGACCGCACGCGCGGGAACAATGGTGGAGATGGCATGCTTGTAAACCATTTGCGTCACCGTGTTTTTGAGCAACACGACGTATTGGTCAAACGACTCCACCTGGCCTTGTAACTTAATGCCGTTGACGAGGTAAATCGACACCGGAACGTGCTCGCGTCGCAGTGTGTTTAAGAACGGGTCTTGTAACGATTGCCCTTTGTTACTCATGTAATGCACCTTTGGAATAATGAATTTGGTTACGACTGGTTTGGATAATGTATACGATTTATGGCGCGCAAGCTATGAGGGCAGTCCCTATGACGGCGTGTCACCAGCACCAACTGGCGAAATTTCACGCATTTTCCGCAAATGGATTGACAGTACTGCGGTAGTGAATTCGCAGCGGTGTGCCAGTGAGTTTGAACACTTCCATGAAGTGATGCTCAAGATATCGCGTGTAGGACGATGGAATATTGTCAAGCGCGTTGCCGTGTATCACGATAATCGGCGGGTTACTGCCACCTTGGTGGGCGTAACGCATTTTCGGGCGGAACAATCCATGACGTGGCGGTGCTTGTTTCTCTACCGCCGAGATCAATGCGCGGGTGAGTTTCGGCGTAGCCATTTTCGCCATCGCTGCGGCGTAAGCTTTATTGACTGAACTAAGTATCGTGCTAATGCCTTGGCCTTTGAGCGCCGAGACATGATGCACTTTGGCGAAGCCCAAGAAATTTAATTTGCGCGCGATTTCAATCTTGATGCGCTCACGCCGATAGTCGTCAATCGCGTCCCATTTATTCACGGCGACCACTAGCGCACGTCCCGCATCAATACAAAAGCCCGCGATGTGCGCGTCCTGGTCAGAAATATCCTGGCTGGCGTCAACCATCAGCACCACGACATTGGACTCTTCGACGGCTTGCAAGGTTTTGATCACGGAAAATTTTTCTATGGTCTCAAACACTTTGCCGCGACGGCGCAATCCCGCCGTATCAATCAGCGTGTAGTGACGGCCATTTTTTTCAAACGGGACTTCAATCGCGTCGCGCGTGGTGCCGGGCATGTCAAACGCGATGACGCGTTCTTCGCCGAGCAAGGTATTGATGAACGTACTCTTGCCGACATTTGGCCGACCAACAATTGCCACGCGTGGCCCTTGTTCATCGTCAACGCCGTCGTCTTTTTCGGGAAAGCGATCAAGCGCCAGCTCAACCAATTCACGCACGCCTTCGCCATGCGACGACGAAATGACATAGGGCTCGCCACAACCCAGCTCGAAGAATTCTGCTGCCACCACATCGCGATTCATGCCTTCGCCTTTGTTGGCGGCAAGCAATACCGGTCGGCCACTACGGCGCAGCAAATCGGCAATCACTTTGTCTTGCGGCGTCAGTCCGACACGTACGTCCACCACGAACAACAACACGTCGGCTTCGGCGATTGCAGCCTCGGCTTGACGCGCCATTTCAACTACGATGCCTTCTTTGGCTTGCGGCTCAAAGCCGCCGGTATCAACCACCAAATGCGGCTTTGTAGACAGCCGACCATGCCCGTAATGACGATCGCGCGTCAGCCCCGGTTGATCGGCCACCAGTGCATCGCGCGAACGCGTCATACGATTGAACAGCGTTGATTTGCCGACGTTGGGTCGGCCAACAATAACCAGCGTTGGTTTCATTTTGCCGTGATGGCGAACACTCCACCGTTGACCGTCTGCACCAGCGCGCCTGTTGGCGTGCGGATCATCTCAGCACGTACTGCGCTGCCGTCAGTGGTCAAGCGTCCGACAAACGCACCGTCGGATTGACGCAAGATATGCACGACACCTTGCAAATCAGCGACGAAAATTTCGCTGCCGATAACCAAAGGGCGAGTTAACTGACGATTGGCCAGCTTGTCCTGTTTCCAAAGA
>JANYAW010000355.1 GCA_025361105.1 Rhodocyclaceae bacterium
CTCAGCGATCGGCGACGACCGCTTGCAAAAGCAAGCGCGTGGCACTGTCTCGCCCGACAGTTTTACCCACGGCAGCTCGGCGCAACGTATGCGTTGGTTTAAGCAGGGCATTGATACCGGCGATATGAATCAATGCAATACGTTTAAGGCGGCGAATCTTTAGCTGCCTGGTGCGAACACGATACTGCGCGGTCGCTTCGCCCCTGTCGTTTCGCCCTCTGGTTTCTGCATCTCACGCACTTCGCCAAGCGACTTGTCGCATTCGGCTGTTCGCGACTGCGGCGACTGGGTGATGATGCGGTTCCTACCCCAATAAGGAAATTGCCATGAATGCCATCCGTCTGAAAAAAATCACCACCTTATTCGTCGTAGTACTAGCAGGCGCTAGCCTGCTTCATTCGGCCAGCGCAGTCGCCGCCGACACCCGTCGCGAAACCCGTGCAGTCAGCGGGCCGATTACTTCCGTGCGGCTTATCGGGCCGATTGATATGGCGATTAGTCAAGGCGAAACGCATGGCGTGATTGTCGAGGGCGAGGCGCAGGATTTGGCTCACATCACTATTGAAATTAGTGGCGGTGAAATGAGCGTGCGCTATGAACAAGAGAAATCAGCTTGGGTAAACTTCTCGTCTCACCATTCGCTGCGCGCTATCGTTGCCATGCCAGATATTCGCAAAGTCGCCGTAGTCGGCTCGGGCGATGTAGCGATGTCGGCTTTCAATCTGAATGACGGAAAACTGGAAATTGAAGTCAACGGATCGGGCGATGTCAAACTCGCCAATCTGAAAGCCAAAGCACTGGCCGTGCGCATTCGTGGCAGTGGCGATGTGACCGCGATCGGTCAAGTCAGCGCGCAGGAAATCGCGATTACTGGTTCCGGTGATTATTCCGGTACCGAGTTGCAAACTCAAACCAGTGCAGTGTCGGTTAAAGGTTCGGGTGACGCCAAAGTCTGGGCGACCGACACGCTCGCAGTCAGCATCGCTGGTAGTGGTGATGTGGCCTACCGTGGGCAGCCGAAGTTACAACAGTCGATCGCGGGATCGGGCGAAGTGCACCAGATTCGCTAGCCGCAACCTAGACGCAACCCCGACGCAACGAATCTGCAAACGTCTTACGCCGCAGGCTTCTTGCGGCGTTTGCGTTTCATGTCCGCAAGCATTTCGTTGCGGATAATTTTTAGTTCTGCCAGTGTGGTCGCGATGTGATCGCGACGCGCTTCGAGTTCGCCGATTGATTCATCGATACGCCCGAGGATGTATTCGAGCTGGGCAACTTTTCCTTGGCCGCGTTCGCCGTACAAATCGAGAATGTGTTTGACCTCGGCCAGCGACATGCCCATTGCCTTGCCGCGTTGGATGAGCGACAGACGCACCACATCGCGCCTTGTGTAGGCTCGACCACCATTGATACGGCGCGGCGTTAGTAATTCTTTGTCTTCATAGAAGCGAATCGCACGCGCCGTGGTGCCGCAGGCAGCCGCTAGCTCGGTGATGCCGAAATATTTTGTCTCGGCATCATCCGGCTTGCGAAGGGAGGCGACGTAATCGCGTGCGACTTTGCTCAAACCTAGACGACCTTGTTCAGCCGCATGGCGACACTCATATCGCCGGAAACGCTAAAGCGACCAGTCATGAATCCAGTCACCGGTTCCAGGTCGCCACTAAGCAACGCAGTCAAGTTTTCCAGCGTGATAGCGACCGTGCATTCGGTATCACGATTATTGTTGTCCACCGTATTCGGCGTCGACTTGCCGTCTATCACCACCACGCCATCGCTGCCGCAATCAAACTTCAGCGTGGCACCGAGGCCACTATCGGCACCGACTTTTTGGGTTAGTGTGCTGGTGCATTCTTGTAGATTCATTTTCTTCCTTCCGTTCATTTATTTGAGTTGGTTGCGTCGAGCACAATCCTAGACCTGCATTTTCCGAATATCAAGAAATATTTGACGCATACGACCGAATGTTGACCTATACGTCAACCTGACGTAGCATCTCAATTGGAGATCAAGATCATGTCCGACAGTGACGAACAAATAACCCCATCAACTTACGCCAGCGTTTTGCGCGCCGGGCTGTTTGCCGACCAGGTGATGTGGGTCACCGGCGGTGGCAGTGGCATTGGCCGTTGCGTCGCGCATGAGTTGGCGTCGCTCGGGGCAACGGTCATTCTGAGCGGGCGTACGCAAGCCAAGCTGGATCAGGTTGCCGCTGAAATTTCCGACGACGGCGGCATCGCCGATACCGTCGCCTTCGATATCCGCGACGAAGAGGCCGTCAAGGCCGGTGTGAAAACCATCGTCGCCAAACACGGACGGATTCATGGTCTGGTGAACAACGCCGGTGGGCAATTTCCGGCGCCGTTGATGGCAATCAACAAAAAGGGCTTTGACGCGGTGGTGTCAAACAATCTGACCGGCGGATTCTTGATGATGCGCGAAGTTTTCGTGCAAAGCATGCAGGCACATGGCGGCGCAATTGTGAATATGACGGCCGACTTTCGCAACGGCATGCCGGGCATGGCGCACTCTGGCGCAGCGCGTGCCGGTATGAGCAATCTCACCGCTACCGCCGCGTTTGAATGGGGTCACGCGGCGGTACGCGTCAATGCGGTGTCGCCGGGCTGGATCGCTTCATCGGGGATGGACACTTACGAAGGCGCGTTCAAAGCGTTCATTCCCAAGCTCAAAAATCATGTGCCACTGGGGCGCTTGGCTACCGAAGCAGAGGTGTCCGCCGTGATATGTTTTTTGCTCTCGCCCGGCGCGGCCTTTGTCACCGGCATCACCGTGCAAATCGACGGCGCGGCATCTCTGGGCAGTGCGATTTTCCCGCGCGCGCCACTTGCTCGCACCGAGGCATACAACGGCTTTCATCGCGCCGAACTTCCTGACGTGCTTAAGAACAGCTAGCCATGCCACAGCTCGTTTCGCTCTTGAAGCCCCACTCGGAAGCCTTCGCTGCCAACGCCGCACGCATGGCGGAGCGACTGGCCGAAGTGCGCGCGCTGGAACAAAAAGTCCGTGATGAATCATCCAGCAAACGCGAAAAATTTGAAGCGCGCGGTCAACTTCTGCCGCGCGAGCGGGTCGCGCAACTCATCGACCGTGGCAGCGATTTTTTGGAGCTGTCGACGCTGGCCGGTTTGGGCATGCACGATGACGATGGGAAAAAATTGGTGCTCGGCGGTGGTTCGATTGTTGGTATTGGTGTCGTGGCCGGCAAGCGCTGTTTGATCTCTGCTTCTGATTCTGCAATTAAAGGCGGCACGGTCGCGCCTATGGGCTTGAAGAAAGGTTTGCGCGCGCAAGAGATTGCCCGCGAAAACAAATTACCCTCGGTGTCATTGATCGAAAGCGGCGGCGCGAATCTGATGTATCAGGCCGAAATCTTCATCGACGGCGGTCGCACTTTCGCCAATCAATCACGCTTGTCGGCTGCGGGCATTCCGCAAATTACCGTCGTGCATGGGCCGTCCACTGCGGGTGGTGCGTACTTACCGGGGCTGTCGGCCTACGTAATTTTGGTGCGCGGGCGTTCGAGCATTTACCTAGCCGGACCGCCACTGGTCAAGGCCGCGATGGGCGAGGAGGTGGATGAGGAAAGTCTGGGCGGCGCAGAAATGCACGCCAGTGTGACCGGCCTTGGGGAATATCTATGCGAAAACGACGCCCACGCGATTGCGATGGCACGCGAAGTGATGGATAAATTGAAATGGGACAGCGTATCGCCAGCACCAACTGACGTGTCAAAGAACATCGCACCACTTTTTTCACCCGACGAATTACTCGGCGTCGTTCCCGCAGACGACCGCGAGCCCTACGACGTGCGCGAAGTCATGGCACGGATTGTCGACGTCTCGGACTTCCTCGAATTCAAAGCCGAATACGCCGCCGATACTGTCTGTGGGCATGCGCGTATCGATGGTCATCATGTCGGCATACTCGGCAATAACGGCCCGATACAACCCGATGGCTCGAGCAAGGCGGCGCAATTCATACAACTGTGCGACCAAACCAATACGCCCTTGGTGTTTTTGCAAAACACCACCGGCTACATGGTCGGCAGTGCCGCCGAGCGTGCTGGCGCGATCAAGCATGGCTCGAAAATGATACAGGCGGTGGCCAATGCACGCGTCCCCAAGCTCACCATCGTACTCGGCGGCTCCTACGGCGCGGGCAATTACGGCATGTGCGGGCGCGGCTTTGACCCACGCTTTATCTTCGCCTGGCCTTCGGCACGGACAGCCGTCATGGGTGCAGCGCAGGCAGCGAAAGTGATGGAAATCGTCGGCCGTGCCAAGCTGGTACGCGCTGGACAAACCGTCAACGACGATGCCTTGAAAGCCATGTCAGACGGCTTGCGTTTGCGCCTTGAAAAGGAATCTACGGCGCTGTTCGGCACGGCGCGCCTGTGGGATGACGGCATCATCGACCCGCGCGACACGCGCACGGTACTAAGTTTGTGTCTGGCGATTTGCGCCGAAGCTGAACAGCGGACCCTGCACCCCAACACTTTTGGTGTTTCACGTTTTTAGTTTTCGCGAAAGGAAACGCAATGCAGTTCACTACCGAACACAAGCAACTTGCCGAAACTGTGAAGCGCTTCGTCAAGGAGGAAATCAATCCGCATGTCGATGCATGGGAAAAAGCCGAGCAATTTCCGGCTCATGAAGTGTTCAAGAAAATGGGCAATCTGGGTTTGTTGGGCGTGAAATATCCTGAGGCATACGGTGGTCTTGGTCTGGATTTTTCTTATTCGATGGTGGTCGCCGAGGCGCTCGGCGATTGCAACTGCGGCGGCGTGCCGATGGCGATAGGCGTGCAGACCGATATGTGTACCCCCGCGTTGGCACGTTTCGGTTCCGATGAACTGAAACGCAATTTTCTCGCTCCGGCGATCGCTGGCGACATGGTCGGTTGCATTGGCGTCAGCGAGGTCGGTGGCGGCTCGGACGTGGCGTCGATCAAAACCCATGCGCGGCGCGACGGCGACGATTTCATTATCAACGGCGGCAAGATGTGGATTACCAACGGCATGCAAGCCGACTGGTGCTGCCTGTTGGTAAATACCTCGCAAGGTGCGCCGCACAAAAACAAATCGCTCATCATGGTGCCGATGAATTTGCTAGGCATCACGCGGCAAAAGATTCACAAGATCGGCATGCATTCATCCGACACCGCGCAGTTGTTTTTTGATGACGTGCGCGTGCCGGTGAAAAACGTGATTGGGCAGGAAGGCATGGGATTTACCTTGCAAATGATGCAGTTTCAGGAAGAGCGTCTTTACGCGGCGGCGGGCACCATCAAGGCACTGAACAACACCATTGATGAAACCATCGCCTACACGCGCGAGCGTATGGCGTTTGGCAAGCCGCTGATCAACAATCAGGTTATCCATTTTCGTCTTGCTGAATTGCGCACCGAAGTTGAGGCCTTGCGCGCACTGACCTATCACGCGGTCGAATCCTATGTGTCGGGCAAGGACGTAACCAAGCTCGCCTCGATGGCCAAACTCAAGGCCGGCCGCCTGCTGCGCGAAGTCAATGACAGCTGTTTGCAATATTGGGGTGGTATGGGTTACACCCTCGACAGCGGTGTCGCCCGTGCCTATCGTGATGGCCGTTTGACTTCCATCGGCGGCGGTGCCGACGAGGTGATGCTCGGCATCATCTGCAAACTCGAAGGCACGCTGCCTTCCAAGTCGCTGGGATGAATACCAGCACCATCATTTGCACGCAAGTTGGTGGCGTCACCACGCTGCTGCTCAATCGCCCCGAGTCGCGCAACGCGATGTCGCTGGCGATGGTCGATGAATTGCTGGCGGCACTGAAGGCGGCGGAAAACGACGCTAGCTCACGCGTGATCGTGCTGCGTGGCGCGGGCGGAAATTTTTGCTCGGGTGGCGATTTGAAAGACATGGCGGCAGCCCGCAGCGGCGGCGTAGATGTCATCGCTCAAGTCAATCGGCGCTTTGGCGAACTATGCGCCGCCGTTGCCGCCACGCCGCTAGCGGTGGTCGCGGCGCTTGAAGGCGGGGTGATGGGTGGTGGCTTTGGTCTGGCTTGCGTGGCTGATGTGGCGATCTGCGACAGCAGTGCAAACTTTCGTTTGCCTGAAACTTCGCTCGGCCTGGTACCTGCGCAAATCGCGCCGTATTTAGTGGAGCGTCTGGGGTATTCGCAAGCGCGGCGACTGGCCGTGACCGGCGGACGCATCGATGGTATCACTGCGGAAAAAATTGGCTTGGTGCATCAATGTTTCGCCGACACTGCCGCGCTTGATGCGGGGTTGGCAGAGATGATAGTCGAGGTTCTGGCCTGTGCACCGCAAGCATTGGCTGCGACCAAACTGCTTGTCGCCCGCGCGCGATTGCAAACGCCTCTTGCCTTAATCGATGATGCCGCACAGGCATTTGCACTGGCCGCGACCAGCGCGGAGGGTGCCGAAGGTGTGATGGCCTTCGTGCAAAAACGCAAACCCAATTGGGCGCCGACATGACCCAGCCGGTGCACCGCTTTGCAAAGATCCTGATTGCCAATCGCGGTGAAATCGCCTGTCGCATCATTCGTACGGCGCGAGCGATGGGCTATGCCACGGTGGCCGTGTATTCCGACGCGGATGCAAATGCGCCGCATGTAGCGCAAGCCGATCAAGCGATCAGAATTGGTGGCTCGGCAGCGTCAGATTCTTATCTAAATATTCCCGCCTTGTTGGCCGCGGCGCAACAAACCGGCGCGGATGCCGTGCACCCCGGCTATGGTTTTCTTTCTGAGAATGCAACCTTCGCCCAAGCCTGCAAAGATGCGGGTTTGGTATTCATCGGGCCGCCGCCGGAAGCCATCGTGGCGATGGGTGACAAGGCCTTGGCCAAGCGACGGATGATTGCCGCGAATGTGCCCACTGTGCCGGGCTATCTGGATGACGATGAGAGTGATGCACGTTTGCTCGCTGAAGCCGACGCGGTCGGCTTCCCGCTGTTGGTGAAAGCAGTCGCAGGCGGTGGCGGACGCGGCATGCGTCAGGTGAATAATTTGGCGGAAATGCCCGAGGCAATTGCCAGTGCACGGCGCGAAGCCTTATCGGCATTCGACTCGGATTTGATGATGCTGGAGCGTCTGATCAGCCGCGGATGCCATATCGAAATACAAATATTCGCCGACGCGCACGGCAATGCCGTGCACCTGGGCGAACGCGATTGCACAGCACAACGACGACGACAAAAAGTCATCGAAGAAGCGCCCTCGCCCATTGTTTCGCTAGCCATGCGCGCAGCCATGGGTGCAGATGCGGTCGCCGCTGCACTCGCCGTGGCTTACCAAGGCGCGGGGACGGTGGAGTTCATCGTTGATGAAAATCTGAATCACTATTTTCTGGAAATGAATACGCGCCTCCAAGTCGAACATCCAGTGACCGAAATGATCACCGGACTTGACCTGGTCGAGTGGCAATTGCGCGTGGCGGCAGGCGAAAAATTGCCGCTCATGCAGTCGCAAATTCAATTCAGCGGACATGCGATTGAAGCGCGGCTGTATGCCGAAGACCCCTATCAAAACTTCGCCCCGCAAACCGGCGAGGTGCTGCACTATCGCCCCGAGGAGGTTGCCGATACCGGCGTGCGCATCGACGCTGGCATTGTCGAAGGAGGTGTCGTTACGCCGTATTACGATGCGATGGTGAGCAAGGTCATCGGCTACGGCAAGACGCGCGATGATGCGATTCGTCGCCTGATGGCAGCGCTGGCCGATGCGCCCTTGCTGGGGCTGGCCAACAACGGTCGGTTTCTACGCGACCTGGTTAACCATGAGGCATTTCGTGGTGCGCAAATGCATACCTCCTTGCTCGACGAGTGGGCGGCCAACGATGACGCGCTGATGCAGCGACCCGCGCCGAGCGAACAGATTTGGGCGCTTGCCGCTGCGCTGTTCGCTGATGGCGGTGGCTGGCGATCGCCCAGCGTCAGCGCCTTCAAGTTAAAGCTTAATTGTGGCGATACAGCGCGTGCATTCCTGGTCGATGCGCGAGACGGACAAGTGACTGTCTTGCCAGTTGGTGCTGGGGCTCTGCATGGCGGGATGTCGGCTTCGCCGAGCGCCAACACGCCGTCAGGTGTCCGGGCAATTCAAGTATCGGATCGTCGCGTGTCCTACACCATTGACGGCGTGCGGCATCAAGCCATCGTCTATCGCCACCAGCACCAGTTGTACATTTCGCAGGATGCTGCAGTATTTGTGTTCAGCGAAGTTTCAGCATTTCCCGAAGCCGCCGATAACAGCAACCCGCGTCACGCAAGAAGTAGCGTGGCCGGGACGGTGGCGCGACTCGATGTGGCTGTCGGCGATCTCGTCGTTGAAGGACAAACCCTGGCCATCGTCGAGGCGATGAAAATGGAGACTCGCGTTGTCGCAAATTCTGCCGGCGAGATTTTTGCAGTTCACACCAGCATCGGCGAGCAAGTCGCGGTCGGTACGGTGCTAATCGAAATTGAAATCGAGGTAAAAACATCATGAGCAATCTCAATGAAAAAGCCATTCTTACTTGTGCGCTGACCGGCGTGCTGACCGACCCGAAACAGCATCCCGTCCCGGTCACCGTTACGGAAATGGCGGCCTCGGCACGCGATGCTTTCAACGCCGGCGCCTGCATGATGCATGTGCATTTGCGCCAGCAAAGCGAAGGCAAAGGTCATCTCCCTTCGTGGGATCCGGATGTCGCGGAAGAGATCATCAATGCGATCCGTGCCGCTTGTCCGGGCGTCATCATCAACCTGACGACAGGAGTAATGGGCAATGACATTTCCGGGCCAGTGGCCTGCCTACGGCGCATCAAACCGGAAATCGCCGCATGCAATGCGGGTACGCTGAATTATTTGAAAATCAAGGAAGACGGCCGCTGGGCGTGGCCACCCATGGTGTTCGACAATCCGGTGACCAAAGTGCAGCAGTTCCTTGATGTGATGGCCGAGACCGGCACCTTGCCGGAATTTGAATGCTTCGATGTCGGCATCGTGCGCTCGGTCGGCATGTTTCGCAAAGCCGGCATGACCCAGCACCTCGACTACAACTTTGTCATGGGTGTGGCCTCCGGCATGCCGGTCGATGGCGATTTGCTGGAACTCCTCCTGCGCTGGAAGGAAGCCGACGCCACCTGGCAAACCACCCTCATCGGCCGCGCCGAAATCTGGCCGGTGCATCAACGCACGGCAGACCTCGGTGGCATGTTGCGCACCGGATTGGAGGACACGTTTTACCTGCCCGATGGTAGCCGCGCTAAAGGCAATGGCGAGCTGATAACCGCACTGGCGCAATGCGCGAAAAATGCGGGACGCGAGATCGCCAGTCCGTCGGAAGCGCGAGTGAGATTGGGTTTGGCGGAGCGCAGCTAGGGTGGCGATGAAAATCATCAAGGTGCCAGTGTTTCTGCCGCTGACATTTTGGCAATCCGAGTTTCGCCAGTTGGTGCTGGTGACACGCCGTCGGCAAGTGATCGCCAAAACACTCAATGGATTAGTACAAATCTTCACCACCAGACTTTTTCAAGCCGTTTCGATACCATTCGCTTGACGTTACTAACGAATGTCGTTAGTATTTGTGTCTATGATCCTGTCGTTCAATTGCCCGGAAACTGAATCGCTATTTGGCGGAAAGCGGGTCGCACGGTTCGTCAATATTGAGCGGGTGGCACGACGCAAGCTGATCATGATTGACGGCGCGACGAGCTTGGGGTTTTTGAAAGTACCGCCGCAAAATCGGCTGGAGGCCTTGAAGAAAGATCGCAAGGGTCAGTGGAGCATACGAATCAACGATCAATGGCGCGTATGTTTCCGTTTTGAAAATGGCGACGCATTCGATGTTGAAATTGTGGACTATCACTAGGAGATTGACGATGGCAAAAAAACAACTCCCCCCCATTCATCCCGGCGAAATTCTGCTTGAAGAATTCTTGCTGCCGATGGGCATCAGCCAATATCGATTGGCAAAGGAAATCGCCGTACCGCAGCGCCGCATCGGTGAAATCGTCGCTGGCAATCGCGGCATCAGTGCCGATACGGCACTACGCTTGGCCGCATTCTTTGGCACCGATGCGCAAAGCTGGATCAATCTTCAAAGTCGCTACGACACCGAAGTTGCAAGGGCAACGATGGTCGATGTGCTAGGCAAAATACGCCAATGGGATGGAGAGGTAGCTTGAATCTCAGGTAGGAGTGCCCAATGAATCTAATCGATAGCGCATATTTAGGGAAAACAAAGCTCTGGAAATTGTTCTTGTTCGGATATGCGATCCCACTTCTCTTATCCACGGTGATAAATGGATGGTACCGAGAGTCGGGAGAAAATCTACCGGAATGGGCTGTGCTCCTTTTCGGCACAACTATATTTTTATACAACGTTTGGATATGTATTTCACTTTGGCGCTGCTCATCAAATACAGCGTCCGAATCTCTTACTGCAATCGCGAAATTTGTATCAATTTTCATTGGATTGAATTTGCTACTGGGAATTGAGACGATTTTTCAAAACGTTAGTTATCACTGATCCAAAAGTGAATTTAGCGGGCCGGTATCGTTCGTCCATATGAAGTAACCCTGATCCTTTCAGATGTCCGTGACAACACCCCGCGGCGGTGGCGACTTCGTTGTTCGGTAGGTTCCCGTCATCACATTGAATTCGCACACGCCAATTCTCGCCAGTTGGTGCTGGTGACACGCCGCCGAGTCACCGTCGCGCTGATCTCACGCTTGGTGTCCGAACGATCTGCGTTCGGTCGTTAACGAGATGATGCCGTAAATTCCAAAAAGCAATAGTTAACCGATATGTTAATATTTGTTGCATGAATTACAGCATCAGTTACTACAGCGAAGCCGTTGAAGCAGAGATTCTTGGGCTACCTACGACCTTGCAAGCACGTTATGTGGTGCTGACTCGGCGCATGCTCGAAGCCGGGGCCAATTTGGGTCAGCCGCACACAGATGTTATGGGCGATGGTTTGTTCGAGTTGCGACTCAAAGGTGCCGAGGGGATTGCTCGTATTTTTTACTGTGCCTTGATGGGTCGCCGGATTGTGATGCTGCACAGTTTTGTAAAGAAGACGCCGAAAACCCCATTGCGCGAATTGCGAATTGCGCAAACTCGAATGAAGGAGATAAAGAATGCGAACGCATGAAAAATTGGTGGCTCAAATGCTGAAAAATCCTGCAGTGGCTGCCGAAGTTGAACGGCTGGAACGCGAAGAAATGCCGATGCTCGATGCCATCTTGGCCGCTCGCAAAGCCGCTGGATTGACTCAGGCACAAGTGGCCGAACGCATGGGCACCAAAGCACCGGCGGTTGCTCGTCTGGAAAACGCACTAATCACAGGCATCCCGTCCCCGTCCTTAAGAACTTTGCGGAAATACGCGGCAGCGCTTGGGAAAAAACTGGAGGTACATCTCACTTAGTGATGACAATATCTCTGCATGAAAAACATCCGTTCCATCACCATCGATCTTGACGGCACGCTGCTTGACACCGCGCCTGATCTCGCTGCGGCGGCCAATGCGATGCTGGTCGAATTGGGGCACGCACCCTATCCGTTAGCGACGATTACCGAGTACGTCGGGCGTGGCATTCCCAGTCTGGTGAGTCGATGTTTGCCGGCACTTGAAGACGCCGCACAAGCGAATGCGCTGGCGATTTTCCGCAAGCACTACGCGATAGAAAACGGTAAGCGTTCACGGCCCTATGCAGGAGCGCTTGAAGGTCTCGCTGCATTCCGCCAAGCCGGTTTGGCTTTGGCGGTGGTGACCAATAAAACGGCAGTATTCACCGATCCGCTGCTGCAAATCACTGGCCTCGCGCACTGGTTTGCCTTCGCTATTTCGGGCGACACACTGGCGCAAAAAAAACCCCATCCGCAACAATTGCTCCACGCCTGTGAACGCTTCGGCACATCGCCACCCGAGAATTTGCATATCGGCGATTCGGCTACCGATGCCGCCGCTGCACGCGCTGCGGGCTGCCCGGTGTTGCTGGTGTCTTATGGCTACGATGCAGGCGTGCCTGTGCAAGGTGTAGATTGCGATGGTATAGTCACTTCGCTGCTTGAGGCAGCACGGCGTGTTACCAGCATCAACTGATTAGAAACTGCGAACGAGATTGCAACCAACATGCATCATCCAACATCACTGATGACCGCTTTCCCTGAGCAGATGCTTTGGGCGGAGGCTTGGCCCTGGCGGGCCTGCACTATCGCGCGCTAACGCGTTTTGTCCGCCGCACGTGCCTGCAACATCGGCGCGTTGTTCAGTGTCTCAGTTTTGTCCCCGCATCATCTGGAGTTCCCCATGTTTGAATCCGAATTCAACCGGCTCGCCGCTGCTGGCTACAACCGTATTCCAGTAACGCTGGAAACCTTTGCCGACCTCGACACGCCGCTGTCGATTTACCTAAAACTCGCCAACGAGCCGAATTCCTACTTGCTCGAATCGGTACACGGTGGTGAACGTTTCGGTCGTTACTCCTTCATTGGTCTGGCTGCATCGACGCGGATTTGTGTCAAGGATGGCAGCATCATGCTGCTTAACGGCAACCGCGTCGCCGAGCGTCGCGATCACACCAATCCGATGACCTACATCAGTGAATTCATGGCGCGCTTCAAGGTGCCGGATTTACCCGGTCTGCCGCGATTTTGTGGCGGTCTGGTCGGTTGCTTTGGCTATGACACCGTGCGCTTTATCGAGCCGAAACTAGCCACCGCAACGCACGCGAAAAAACCCGATCCGCTGGACTTGCCGGACATCATGCTGCTGCTCTCGGACGAGATTGCGATTGTCGACAATCTCTCCGGCAAACTCACTTTGGTGGTCTATGCCGAGCCTGGCTTCCCCGGCGCGTGGGCACAAACTCAGGCACGCCTGAAATCGCTGGTGGATAAATTGCGCCAGCCGGTGCAGATTCCAGCGGACACTCACGGCGTGTCACCAGCACCAACTAGCGAATTTGGCGAAGAAAAATACAAAGCGGCGGTGCGCCGCGCCAAGCAGTACATCGTCGACGGCGACGTCATGCAAGTCGTCATCTCGCAGCGTATGAGCCGTCCGTTTGGCGCCAGCCCGCTGTCCCTGTACCGCGCGCTGCGCACGACCAATCCTTCGCCCTACATGATATTTTTTAACTTCGGCGACTTTCATGTGGTCGGTGCATCACCCGAGATTCTGGTGCGCCTCGATGACGACGACAACCAAGGCAAGGGTCAGCGTCGCGTCACGCTGCGACCGATTGCCGGTACACGCAAACGTGGCGCAACGGTGGCCGAGGATGACGCCCTGGCGGCGGAATTGCTGGCTGACCCAAAGGAATGCGCCGAGCATTTGATGCTGCTCGATTTGGGTCGCAACGACATTGGTCGCGTGGCCAAAACCGGCAGCATCAAAATTACCGACAAATTTATCATCGAACGCTACTCGCACGTCATGCATATCGTCTCCAACATCGAG
>JANYAW010000385.1 GCA_025361105.1 Rhodocyclaceae bacterium
CGGGCAACAGCCAACCGTTCATCATGCCACGCGAATCAACCACCGCGATTTCGATTTGTCGTGCCAGCGCATAATGTTGCAGGCCATCATCGCTAATGATCAACGTGGTCAATGGCGCAATCTCCAGCAATTTTCGTGCAGCTTTGACGCGGTCAGCACCGACCACCACCGGACAATCCGCACGACGACGAATCAGCAAAGCTTCATCGCCAACCACTGCCGCATCCGCATCGAGCGCAACCTCGCCACCCTGCCCTGTGCCGCCATAGCCACGTGAGATAACGCCAGGCTGATGACCGCGCGCCTTGAGTTGCTCGACCAGATGAATCACCAATGGTGTCTTGCCCACGCCACCGACGGTGATGTTGCCGACAATCACCACTGGCACCGGCAATTTCGCAACGCGAAAAATTCCCGTTGAATAAGCCCAACGACGAATTGAAGTGAGGCAAAAAAATACTGCCGCCAAAGGCAGCAGCAAAATCGCCAATGCGCCGCGTCTTAACCACGCCGCGAGCAAGATTTTTTCAGCGCGTAGGATTTTGCGTGGCAAAAGAAATATGCGACAGCCCGGCCAATTGCGCCGCTTGCATCACATCAATCACGCCTTGATGCGGCGTCTTGGCATCGGCATTGATAATCACCACCGGCTCTTTGCTGCCAGCACCGCCCACATGCCGCGATAGGGCAGCGGCGATGACGGAAATTTCACGTCCGGAGACGGTGACTTTGTTGACCAGCACATCACCGGACACAGTAATCACCACATTGATTTCGTTGGCTTGCTCCGACGTTTGGCTGGTGTCGGCGGTGGGCAAATTGATTTCGAGCCCCGAGAACTTGGAATAAGTCGTCGTCACCATCAAAAAAATCAATATCACCAGGAGCACATCAATCATTGGAATCAGATTGATTTCCAGTTCCTCGCGGCTACGTCCTCGTTGGAAATTCATCGTTGCACCCTCAAACGCTAAGCACGCTCGCCGTGCACGGTGTCGACCAGTCGAATGGCTTGACGTTCCATCTCGACCAACATGCCATCCACTGCCGCGCGGAAATGTCGATAGGCGATCATGCTCGGGATGGCGATGATCAAACCAAAACCGGTGTTGTACAAGGCCACCGAAATGCCATGTGCCAGCGCTTGCGGATTGCCTGCGCCGGTAGCGGCACCGAAAATTTCTATCATGCCGACCACTGTGCCAAATAGCCCCATCAAAGGGGATACGGAGGCGATCGTACCTAGCGTAGTCAAGAATCGTTCAAGGTCATGCGCGACACCGCGTCCCGCTTCTTCGATGGATTCCTTCATCACTTCGCGCGAACTTTTGACGTTGCGCATCCCCGCCGCCAGCACTTTGCCCAAGGGCGAATGTTGCTGCAACCTTGCCAGCATCGCGGGCGTTACACCGCCTTGTCGATACTCATTAACCACGCTAACCACCAAACCTTCGGGGACGATGTGCGCTGCACGCAAAGCGCTAGCCCGCTCGATAATCAGCGCCACCGCAACCACCGAAGCAACCAACAAAAACCAGATTGGCCAGCCAGCGGCCTGAATAATAGAGAACACGAGATTGGCTCCAAGCAAAACAACAATAGAGCCACTTTAACGGGGTCGAGCAGAATCGGCAACGTGAAACAAGCACTGGAAATGGGGTCTAAGTAGGTTCAATTGTTAGCGGATGTTCAAATTCGCTTACAAATTTTCTATCATAAATAAACTAAATAATTTACAAATAGAAAAATCTCGGGCATATTTGTAATTCAATTTGTTTACTAATTTGCCTGTGAAATCCACGCCACTAATCGTCGCCGCTTGTCTGGTCGCCTTCTTCTCGACCGTTGGCGCTGCGCTGCCGTATCCCATATTGGCGCCACTTTTCGCCGCCGATGCGGCCAACGAGGTGACCAACAATCTCAATCATTTTTGGGGCATGCCACCAAAATTATTGTTGGGACTTGCGCTGGCGATAAACCCGTTTGGCTTGTTGATTGGCGCGACTTTGTTAGGTCCGCTGTCCGACCGCTACGGCCGCCGTCCGCTGCTGCTCAGCACCTCACTAGCCGCCGCTGTGGGGCATGCAATTACAGCGATCGCGTTGGCGATTCAGTCGTACCCGCTATTTATCGTCGCGCGGTTTGCCACCGGGTTGATGGAGGGCAACGACAGCGTGGCGCGTGCGATGTTGGCAGAAAATTTGAGCGGCAGTGAGCGTGTGCGTGCGCTGTCGTGGCTCAACAGTTCGCTTTATTCAGGCTGGTTGGCAGGACCATTGATTGCCGCATTGAGTGTAAGTTGGGGCATGACCGTGCCGTTTTGGATTGCCGCCAGCGCCCTGCTGGTGACGTTCATTGTGGCTGCTTTGGTGGTGCCGCGACAGTTGCCCGGCCACACCACTGTGCCCAACGCGAGCACCGGCTGGTGGCACGTCGTGCAGCACCAACACGCCTTGAAGTTGCTCAAGCATCCAGAATTGCTCCGTCTGTTTTACCTGCAATTAGCATTGACCTGCGGTGTCACCGCGTTCTACGAGTTCTACCCGCTTTGGCTAGTCGAAGTTGCCGGATTCGACGCGCAAGGCATCGCCTGGACAACCGCCGCACTGTGCGGCGTTATGGCGGTCGCATCGATATTCGCCGGACGTATTGAGCGTAGCGACCCGCTCAAAACCGCAAGTTTTTTTGCTGCGCTAATCGCAGCAACAATTGCTGTTGTTGGCTTCGGAAATGCAGGCATCGGCATCGCTGCGATTGTGCTGTTTGGCGTCCCCAACGCAGGTTACAGCGCCGTGATGCCCGCTTGGTGTGCCGAGCGATTTGGTTACCTCGGCCAAGGCGCAGTGATGGGTTTGCTGTCGACGATCTTTTGCCTTGCAAATATCCTGATGGCGCTAGCCGGTGCGGTGTTGACACTAATCGACACGCGTCTGATTTTGTTGCTCGGCGCAGCGCTTTCAGCAGGGGCCGCCTGGCAAATCGGTCGATGGAATCTTCCGCTGAATCTTCGACTAAGTTTGCCAATTCCTTCGACGACAGATGAGATAGCAAAATGAACACCGCCGATCATGTTTTATTTCTGCTCAAAACGCGTGGCCCACAAACCGCGCAGCAATTGGCGGAGAAATTGAAGCTCACCTCGATGGGCGCACGCCGTCACCTCGAAGCGGCAAACAAAGCAGGCTTTGTGGCGAGCGAAGATCGCGCCGATAAAGTCGGTCGCCCCGCGCGCTATTGGCGGCTCACCGAGTCCGGACACGCGCGCTTTCCCGATCGTCATTCGGAACTCACCGTCGAGTTAATTGCTAGCGTGCGCGAAGTGTTTGGACAAACTGGCCTGGACAAATTAATTTGCAGCCGCGAGGAACATAGCGAAGCGCAATACAAAGCCAAGATTGGCAGGACCAAAAAATTAAATGAGCGCGTAGCAAAATTGACTTTGGC
Source organism: Rhodocyclaceae bacterium (assembly GCA_025361105.1). Taxonomy (GTDB): domain Bacteria; phylum Pseudomonadota; class Gammaproteobacteria; order Burkholderiales; family Rhodocyclaceae; genus JADKHX01. Next base: position 3,445 of record JANYAW010000385.1, read on the forward strand.
TCGCGATGAAGAAGGCTACATGGCCAGCATACAGCCACAAAGCGACGGCAGCTTTTTGCTCATCGAAGACCACTGCCCCATCTGTGCCGCAGCCACAGAATGTCAAAGCTTTTGCCGCGCCGAACTGGCAGTTTTTCAACGCGTGCTTGGCAGTGGTTGTACAGTGAATCGCGTAGAACATCTTCTTTCTGGCGCACGGCGATGTGTTTATGAAATTAAGGTCGTTGCAGGATAGTTTTTGATGTTCATGTGCGTCGGGGCAAATGCGGTTTGCCAGTTGATGCTGGTGACACGCCGTCGCAAGACCGAAACTAGCTACCAAACCCAAACCGAAAATCTCGATGCGATAGAATTTCTCCACATCAAATTCGCTGATTTTCTCACCTGATTTTGTGCCACCATCAATGAACTCCCTCCCTCAAATCGTCTCAATCTCCGAACTCAATCGGCTTGCGCGCAATGCTTTGGAGCGGGAGATTCCGCTGTTGTGGGTGTCTGGTGAAATCTCGAATTTGACGCGGGCGGCTTCTGGTCATGTTTATTTCAACTTGAAGGACGAAAGCGCTCAAGCGCGTTGTGTAATGTTTCGGGCGCGTGCTGGTTTGGTTCCTTGGGTGTTGGCTAACGGGCAGCAAGTTGAAGCGCGGGCACTGGTGTCTATGTATGAGCCGCGCGGCGAATTTCAATTGAATATTGAGTCCATGCGGCGCGCCGGGCTGGGCAAACTTTATGAGACATTTAGTCGACTCAAGGCGCAACTGGAAAGTGAAGGGCTGTTTGCGCAGGAGCGCAAGCGCGTGCTGCCGCGTTATCCGCGCGCGATTGGCATTGTCAGCTCATTGCAAGCGGCTGCCTTGCACGACGTACTTAGCGCGCTGACGCGTCGTGCGCCGAATGTGCCGGTGTTTATTTATCCGACACCGGTGCAAGGCGAGAGCGCGCCGGCAATGATCGTCACCGCACTTGAGGCAGCGAATCGGCACGCGCAATGTGAGCTATTGCTGGTGGTGCGTGGCGGCGGCAGTATTGAAGATTTATGGGCATTCAACGATGAAGCGGTGGCACGTTCGATTGTGGCCAGTCGCGTGCCGGTGATCGTTGGCGTGGGTCACGAAACCGACACCACGATTGCTGATTTCGTCGCCGACCAACGCGCTGCAACGCCGACCGCCGCGGCTGAATTGGCCAGCGAAGCCTGGTTCTCGGCGGCACGCCAATTGAACGAGCTGCGCAGCGCGATGCGCACCGCAATGGAGCGTCGATTTAATATCATGCGTCAACGTGTCGACGAGGCTGCGCGCCGTCTGTTGCATCCGGCCACACGTTTGCAGCGCGTGCATAGCCAACTGACGATGCTGCGGCAGCGCTTGATTGCGGCTGGTCGGCTCAGACTGAGTGCACAACAGGCGCGTTTGGCATGCGTCTCAACTGCACTGACACACCTCAATCCCGAGGCAGTTTTGCAGCGTGGTTATGCCATTGTGATGGCATCGACCACGCGAGAAATAATTACTGATACCGTCCAAGTTTCGCGTGGCGATGCCGTCGTTTTGCGCTTCGCGACAGGGGTTGCGGATGCGCGAATTGAGGACACATATCACGATAACGCGCAGGCGACATTGGAGGATTGAGCGCTTGCGGCGGTGTCGCGACAAGCTCGTTCGGCTATACTGAAGTTTGATTATTTTTCACTGGAGACACATCATGGGCGCAATACTTCAATCACTTGGACGCACCGTCATTGCCGGTTTCGTTCTGTTGCTTATCATCATTGAACTCACGGCAATGATGAGCGGAACGTCAGTCAGTATGAGTCATGCGTGGTCGGCATTTTTCATGCGCTATTTGCATGTGATGTCGGGCGTGATGTGGATCGGTTTGCTGTGGTATTTCAATTTCGTGCAAATTCCCTCAATGCCGAAAATTCCCGATGAACAAAAACCTGCCATCGGCAAAGTTATTGCGCCGACCGCGCTTTTCTGGTTCCGCTGGGCAGCATTGGCGACCGTGGTTACGGGCTTGCTCCTCGGCTCGATGAATGGCTACATCATGGCGGCGCTGACCTTTGATCGCCCTTACTTGGCGATTGGCATCGGCATGTGGCTGGCACTAATCATGGCTTTCAATGTGTGGTTCATCATTTGGCCGAATCAGAAAAAAGCGCTGGGCATTGTGGTGGTTGAAGCCGCCGAAAAAGCCGCCGCCGCGCGTTTGGCGATGCTCACGTCACGCGCCAATACGCTGCTCTCCATCCCGATGCTGTTTTGCATGGTAGCGCAGCAAAATGGCGGCTTGTAAATAGCGGCGTAAGCGGGTTGCCTCAAAAAAAAGCGGCCTAGGCCGCTTTTTTTCTTTCACTCTTTTGACCAAACTGCGCGCTTATTTCTTTGCGCATTGTTCACCGATATACGCGACCGCCGCATC
>JANYAW010000388.1 GCA_025361105.1 Rhodocyclaceae bacterium
TGCAAAGCTGTATTGCTTTTTTTTCGGAGATTCATTCATGTCGTCCAAGCCGCCGTTGCCAGCCGCAGATTTATCATCCACCGACGCGGTGAATCCACAAAAGGGACGCACCGGCCTGGCCCGAATCTGGTACGCCACCACCTACTCGGCAGCCGGCTTGCACGCCGCGTGGTACGAGACCGCGTTTCGGCAGGAATTGCTGCTGGCGATGGTGATGTTACCGACAGCATTTTGGCTCGGCGGCACTTGGATCGAGATATCGCTGTTGGTCACCACGGTGGTCATCGTGCTCATCGTCGAATTGCTCAATACAGGTATTGAAGTCGCCATCAATCGCATCGGCTTGGAATTTCACGAATTATCAAAACTCGCCAAGGATTTAGGTAGCGCTGCGGTGTTGTTGTCGCTCTTGCTTTGCAGCGGCGTGTGGCTGGCCGCGCTCTACCACCGATTTATTTGAAGCGAAATCGCGCAATCTGCGCGAAAATTCACGCTTGATTTTTTACCTAACATCCAAAAAAGATTCACAAAAAAATGCTTCCTACTTATCGTCGCCAGATAGCGATCTGGCTGTTTTTTTGCTCCGCAATGGTCTTCGCTACGCTCATCGTTGGTGGCGTCACAAGGCTCACCCATTCGGGACTATCCATCGTCGAATGGCAGCCTATTGTCGGCACCATTCCGCCACTCAATCAAAGCGAATGGGACGCGACTTTTGATAAATACAAATTGACCCCAGAGTATCAACAAATCAATCAGCAAATGTCGCTGGACGAATTCAAAAGCATTTTTTACTGGGAATATTGGCATCGCATTCTTGGCCGTTTAATCGGCACGGTATTTTTTATTCCCTTCTGTTATTTCGTCTGGCTACGCGCGCTGGACAGGTCACTCGCAAAAAAACTGATAGGCATATTTGTACTTGGTGGCATGCAAGGCGCAATGGGCTGGTATATGGTCAAGAGCGGTCTGGTGGATGACCCGCGCGTCAGCCAATATCGTTTGACGGCGCATTTGTCGCTGGCGTTTTTGATTTTTATCGCGCAAATGTGGGTCGCGCTTGATCTATTAAATCCGCGTTCGGTTGATGGTTTTAGTTCGCCCTTGCGCAGCCTGCAAAAAATTGCGTTCGCGCTGGTTTGTCTATTGGCTTACATGATTGTGAGCGGTGGCTTTGTCGCCGGGATACACGCTGGCAAGGCCTACAACACTTTTCCCTTGATGAACGGCAACTTCGTACCGCCAGAGATTTTCGATATGCAACCGTGGTATTTGAATTTCTTCAACAACATGGCGACGGTGCAATTTGATCATCGCTTGGGTGCCTGGATAATCGCGCTGTTCGTGCCGTGGTTCTGGCTAAAACTGCGCGCCAAATCCGTCGCCGCTGTTATTTCTGCACAGGTGCGACTCGCCTCCAGCGTGATGCTACTGGCAGTCGCTTTTCAAATTACGCTAGGCATACTCACTGTGCTAAATGCGGTGCCGGTGGCGCTCGGCGCCAGTCATCAAGCTGGGGCGATGGTGGTCATGGCGAGCTTGTTGTGGGTCAATCATGCACTGCGCGTGAAGGTGGATTGACACCGTGTTACTGGCACCAACTGGCCATATCGCTCGCACTCAAAAAACTTAAGGCTATGAATATCGCATTCCGACAGGGCGCTCGTGAAGGATTTTTACACTACCTGCCACTTTCGGTCGGGCTGATTCCCTGGGCCTTGGTGACGGGCGTGGCGATGCGCGGGGCAGGGTTTTCGGTGCTTGAAGCGATGGGCATGAACTGCATTGTGTTCGCCGGAACCGCACAACTAGGCACGCTGCCGCTGATTGTGATTGGCGCACCGATGTGGATGATTTTGGCCACCGCGCTTGCGCTAAATTTGCGTTTTGTAATTTTCTCGGCGGCGATTGCGCCAGCCTTTGAAGGCGTTTCCCGATGGCGCAGAATTCTCAGCGGCTACTTGCTGACTGATGGCGTTTTCGCCACTTGTTCGCCGCGCATGCTGGCATCCACCGACAAAGATTGGCGCTTGGGTTACTACCTCGGGCCGTCAATCTGGTGTTGGTTGCTGTGGCAAGTTGTCACCTTGATTGGTGTGTTGGGTAGCAGTGTCTTGCCGACCAATTGGTCATTGGATTTCATGGCTAGCATCGCGTTGATGGTTTTGCTGGTGCCGATTGTTGCCTCGCGCCCTATGCTGGTTGCGGCGCTGGCGGCGGGTGCAACGGCGGTGACATTGCACGATTTGCCGCTCAAGCTTGGCCTCATCGCCGCCATCTTCGTCGGCATCGCCGCAGGTTTTGTCGGCGAGCGATGGATTGCCGATGACAGCACAAAGGATGTCGCGCTATGAGCGAATCGGTGATGCATTCCGGTTGGTGGTTGTGGTTGGCGTTTTTTCTGGCTGCACTCGCCACACACATTCCGCGCGGCAGTTTTATCGTCGCAGGCAGCCGCGCCAAATTGCCCGCCGGCCTTCAGCGCGCTTTGCGCTACGCCCCTGCCGCCGCCCTTGCGGCACTGGTCATGCCGGATGTTTTGTTAATCAGCGGCGAATTGCAAATAGCGAATCCAAAACTGCTTGCCACCATCGCTGTGTTCGTCGTCGCGACGCGCTGGCGCAACGCCTGGCTGCCATTCATTGCGGGAATGGCGGTGCTGTGGTTGTTCAAATTTTGATTGCCTGGAACACCACAGTTTGTGCCGCATGGCACGCGAATACGCGGCCAACATGCTCATCACCATGGCGTTCGCGGACGCCCACACTCGGCCTACAATTACCCATCAAGTTTTGCAAACCGCCGGTCATCCATCGGTCTCCGATTTTCACTTTTGGGAATATTGTCATGCGCCATTTTTTTCGTGCCGTACTTTTTCTGATCGCAGCACTGCCGGCATCATCGGCATTCGCACAAGCCAAAGATTTTCTAACCGTGAAAGACCCGTGGGTACGCGCGACCGTACCCGCGCAACAAGTCACCGGTGCGTTCATGACACTGACAGCGACGGTCGATTTACGTCTCGTTGCCGCCAGCTCGCCGCAGGCCGGCATGATAGAAATTCATCAGATGTCGATGGAAAATAATGTCATGCAGATGCGCGCGCTGCCAGATGGTCTGGCGTTGCCAAAAGGCAAGGCGGTGGAGCTCAAACCGGGCAGCTACCACTTGATGGTGATGGATCTCAAACAACCAATGAAGCAAGGCGCCTGGCTGCCATTGATGCTAACCGTCGAGACCAAAGATAAGAAACGCAGCACGGTGATGGTGAGTGCGGAAGTTAAATCGCTGACCACAAAGCAATAATTGCCGGGAACACACCAATTCTTCACATTACTTTACTTGCCCGATATGACTCAGTAACAGCTTCCTCCTAAAGTAGCTCCATCAGACAACGGGTCTGCACTACAAGGAAACCGGATCATGAACGCAATTACTTCAGCCGCAAATAGCGATTCAAACAAGGACTCAAGCGCTTTATCGTATCGTACGCATGTTCATCGTCATCATCGAAGCGGCCATCGTTTTGGCAGAGGTGCGTTGATGGTCGTGTTGGCAGTAGCTGCCGGATTCGCTGGCGGCTTTGTCAGCAAGGCTTATGCGCAAGAACATCATCCGATGATGAGCGATGCCGACAAATCTGCGCGCATGGATCAGCATGTCACGCGGATGGCCAAACACTTGGCGGTCGAAGTTGACGCAACGCCGGAACAACAAGAAAAAATAGTCGCTATCGTGAGAAGTGCTGCGAAAGACCTCGCACCGATACGCATGAAATTACACGAGGCACATCAGCGCGGCATTGCGATTCTCGGTGCTGAGAAGATTGATCGTGCAGCGCTGGAAAAACTTCGTGTCGAGCAAATCGCAATGATGGACAGCAACTCCAAACGCCTTGCTCAATCACTGGCTGACTTGGCGGAAGTGCTCACCCCCGCACAGCGCCAAAAACTGGCCGAACATGTGAAAAAAATGGGCGAGCACATGGGTGGCCGTGGTGGTCATCGAGGCATGGGCGGCATGGGTGGTATGGGCGAGCAGGGTGGTCGTTAAGCCAAGGCAATCGAATACCTACACGGCCTGCTAATTGACGTTCGTGCAACAACGCATATTGATGATAGAAGACGACCCGCGCCTCAGTGCGCTGGTCGTCGAATATCTTGCCGCGTCGGGCTATCAAGTCATCACAGCGGCTACTGCAACTCTGGGTTTGCAAGCGGCAGCCTCAGGTAAATTTGATGCCCTGATATTGGATTTGATGTTGCCGGATGTAGACGGCCTTGAGGTCTGTCGTCGTTTGCGCGCTGGCGAAACCAAAGGCTTACCGATACTGATGCTGACCGCACGCGGTGATGCAACGGATCGCGTGGTCGGGCTCGAAATGGGTGCCGACGATTATCTGCCAAAGCCCTTTGAGCCGCGCGAATTGCTGGCACGTCTGCGCGCCATTTTGCGTCGCACCGCATCAGGCACAGCGAGCGCGAATCACAGTGACAGTGACAATGCCAAGCGCCACCATACATCCAATGGGTCTGATGCACCCAGCGATATATTGCGTTTTGGTCGGTTAGAGATTGATCGAGGTGCGCGCGAGGTTAGGCTTGACGGCAATATTTGCGATCTCACCAGCCATCAATTCGTGCTGCTGCGCACCCTCGCCGAAAATGCCGGCCGTGTGTTGACGCGCGAATTCCTGATGGAATCCGCCACTGGTGAATCGCTTGATGCGTTTGATCGTTCGATTGATGTGCATGTGTCACGCGTTCGCGCGACGATAGAGGATGATCCAAAACAACCACGCCGCATACTCACCGTGCGCGGCGCGGGCTACGTTTTCGCGCGGCAACAAAGCTAAGCGATTTATCACCGATGTTGTCACGCTTGTACTTTCGGATTTACCTCGCGGTGCTGGGCAGCTTGTTGGTATTTGCTTTTGCGGTGGGTGTGCTTTGGCGCAATGTAGGCGAGACAGCCTATCGCAAACACAGCACGCAAATGCTGATGCAAGCCGCGCAAAATATTTTGCCGCCGGCCAGCGCGAGCGCTACATGGCAACAACTCGCGCTCGGTGACATCACTCGCGACATGCATGTTGATTTGAGTTTGTTCGCTGCCGACCACACGCTGCTGGCGAGTGTCGGCCAAGCTTTACCGCCGCCGGATGAGGGTGAAAATCGAGGCGCATTTTTCTCTCAATTCCGGCCATCGCCGATTTGGACAATGGAGTTGCCCGATGGTCGCTGGTTGCGTGCGCGACCGACTGATCCAATTGATCCAACTAATCCACACAACCATCGACCACCGTTCGAGGGGATGGCGTTCGTTGCTGCCTTGTTGTTGCTACTGCTGGTGGTAGGTTTCGCGGCGCACCCCATCGCGCGGCGAATCACAAGGCGACTCGAGCATTTGCAGCAAGGTGTCGACTCATTGGGACGTGGCGATTTGAAAGCGCGCGTCGCCGTACAAGGCCACGATGAAGTGGCTGCCTTGGCGACAAGTTTTAATCGCGCCGCAACGCGCATAGAAGCCTTGGTTACCGCGCATCGCTTGCTATTGGCCAACGCCTCGCACGAATTGCGTACGCCGCTGACGCGGATTCGGCTGGCGATTGAGCTGCAAAAAAATAACTTTGACACTGCGCGCCTCGCTGCGCTGGAGCAAGATATTCACGAGCTGGACGCGATGATAGAAGGCATACTTTTGAGCAGTCGACTCGATGCTTCGACTCAGTCGCAGACCTTCGACGACATTGATTTGCTGGCGCTGGCCGCCGAAGAGTGCGCACGATTTTCATCGAGCGAGATTGATGTCAGCGGCGAGCCCGTCATCGTGCGCGGTGATGCTGCGCTGTTGCGTCGCCTGATACGCAACTTGGTGGACAACGCCATGCGCCACGGCAAAGCGCCAGTTGAACTCACCGTACATAAAGAAAACGGCCACGCACTGTTGTGCGTCACCGACCACGGCGGGGGCGTTCCGGTTGATGCCATAGCCAAGCTGTTTGAGCCATTCAATCGGGTGAAAGGTGCGCGCACAGCGGGTACCGGACTCGGACTGTCGCTGGTGAAAAAAATCGCACATCATCATGGTGGCGAGGTTCGCATCAGCGTGAATACACCAGGCGAATTCTCAATCATCGTCAAGATTTGAGGCTGCACCACCGCGCGCAAACGAGACCCAAAAGCGACACACAAGTGCCGCGCGCCGTCGGAGCGAAGCGGTTTAGACTGCGCTCCCCCGCTACGGCCTTCACTCAAGTACGCCATGACCCACACCCGCGCTGTTGCGCTGATGATCCTTGTCACCTTGCTTTGGAGCATGGCAGGCGTGGTCACGCGCCATCTTGACGCAGCGGCGAGTTTTGAAGTCACCTTCTGGCGCAGTTTCTTCAACGCCCTCTCCTTGCTCATCGCATTGACGATTTTGCGCGGCCCGTCGTTGTGGCGCACGATCTGGCAATCGCCGCGCGTGGTGTGGCTTGCCGGCCTGTGTTGGGCGATCATGTTCACGGCGTTTATGGTCGCATTGACGCTTACCACTGTGGCCAACGTGCTGGTCACCATGGCCATCGGGCCGCTGCTCACGGCGCTGATGTCGCGGGTGTTTTTACATCACCGATTACCATTCAGAACCTGGTGCGCAATTGCCGTCGCTGGTGCAGGCATAGTCTGGATGTTCGGTATGGAAGCCAGCAGCGGCGCTTCCGTGATCGGCACGCTGATTGCTCTGGCGGTCCCACTGGCCGCGTCGACCAATTTCGTCATCATGCAACACGTCAGTCACGACAAGGACGACGAAATCACCCACGACATGTTGCCCGCGATTTTGATCGGCGCGACGCTTAGTGCACTGGTCAGCCTGCCACTGGCCTGGCCCATGCAGGCCAACGCGCATGACCTAAGTTTGCTGGCGCTGCTGGGTGTCGCGCAACTCGCATTGCCCTGTCTGCTGATGGTGCGATTAACGCGCCAACTATCCGCTACCGAAATATCCTTGCTCGGATTGCTCGAAGTCGTTTTTGGCGTCACCTGGGCCTGGCTGGGTGCGGGCGAATCTCCCTCGGCGAACACGCTGATTGGTGGTGCCTTGGTGCTAGGTGCGTTGATGGGCAATGAGCTGCTGGCGCTGCGTAAGCGTGTAGCGAGGCGATAAACGACGGCGTGTCACCAGCACCAACTGGCAATGGCAATTTACGTTCTCAAAAAGAACTCCACCATGGTCCCATTAATTCGCTTTAATTCGGCGGCTTAGCCCGCATGCCGGTCAAGCAATCTCTCAATCGTGATTGCGTCCGGTAAGATGCAACGAACCAATTGATGAGAGCCGTCACCGATCCAGTGGCGGCAATTACACACACGATTTTTGGGGGTATTGGCATGACAGCGCAACTCCGTTGCCTCGCAGTGCAGCAGCCTTTCGCATGGGCCTTGTGTGCCAACGTCAAGAGCATTGAGAACCGAACTTGGACAACCAAATATCGGGGCACAATTGTGATTGTCGCCAGCAGCGCAACCGCCCAGATCAAGCGATACCAAAAGGATGCAAAACCCGAGAAGCTGTCGACGGAGCATCTGACTGTCAGTGCCGCCATCGGCCTTGTCGACATCGTCGATGTGGTTCCGCTCAATCCGAAGATTGAAGGTAACTCGTGGGCGTTTGGCCCTTACTGTTGGCAGCTTGCCAACGGTCGTTTGTTCAAGGCACCGATACCGTGTAAAGGCAAGCTCAATCTCTATTTGCCAGACGACGAGCTTGCTCAGAAGATCAGTGCGCAAGCGCCAGTTGCAAAGGCACCGACTTTGGACAGGAGCGGCAGTGCGTGGATAGCGGCAATGACAAATATCCCGGCAGACGAGCGCATTTACGCCCACATGGAAAACTACATAAAGCTCGACGACTGGGACAACGTTTTGCGCATGTCGGCAAGTGGATTAGCTCTGAACCCCGACGACTTTGATTTCTTGGCCAATCAAGCC
>JANYAW010000400.1 GCA_025361105.1 Rhodocyclaceae bacterium
TTTTTCCAGCGCTTTACGCATGGCGTCGACATCGCTCAGCGGGATGCCTTGATCAGCGCCACCGTAAAGCCCGAGTACCGGCGCAGCTTTCTTGTCACCAGTCTTGGCGCAGGCTTCGCCCTCGCGGTGCAACCAGTCGCCGCGCAGTCAGTTATCACCACAGACAGCAACGGCTTGCTGGCGGGCGAAATCAAAGTGCCGGTCGCCGATGGCGAAATGGTCGCCTATCGTGCCGCGCCTCTGAACTCCAAAAACACTTCTGTTGTACTTGTGGTATCCGAAATTTTCGGCGCGCACGAATACATTCGTGATGTTTGCCGTCGCTTCGCCAAGCTCGGCTATATGGCTATCGCGCCAGAACTATTCGCGCGCTACGGCGACCCACGCAGTTACACCAGCATCCCGGATTTGTTTGCTAACGTGGTTTCCAAGGCCGACGACGCAGTGGTGATGAGCGACCTCGATGCCTGCGTCGTTTGGGCTGGCAAAAACGGGGGCGAAGTAGCGAGATTGGCCGTCACCGGTTTTTGCTGGGGCGGGCGCATCACCTGGCTGTACACGACGCACAACCCAAAAGTCGCCGCCGCCGTGGCGTGGTACGGCAAGCTAGACGGCATTCCAACGACGCTACAACCGACCTATCCAATTGACGTGGTGGCCAAAATCAAAGCGCCGGTACTCGGGCTTTACGGTGGCGCTGATCAAGGCATCCCGCTGAGCGATGTCGACGCCATGCGTAAAGCGCTGGAAAAAGAAGGCAGCAAATCGCAGCTACACGTCTATGAAGGCGTAGGGCACGCCTTCCATGCCGACTATCGGCCGAGCTATCACCAGGCCGAGGCGATTGACGGCTGGCAACGCATGTTGGCTTGGTTCAAAAACAATGGCGTGTGATTTGTGCACGCTGGACTATGCAGCGCATCAGCGGTTTGTGCTTGCCAATCGCGCCAGTGCTGCACGGCCAGAAAGTAGATGATCGTGCATACGCTGACCGGCGAGGTTTTCGTCGCGCACTTCGATGGCGGCCAAAATTTCTCGATGCTCGGCCAACGATTGGGTGATACGTCCCGACAGGCGTAAGGAATCGCGGCGGGTGAGCTTGAGTAGTTTGCGCGCGTCGTCGATCAGTTGTGCCAGATAACGATTACCGGCGATGTCTTTGAGCGCTGTGTGAAAGCGCTGATTGGCATCGAAAAATCCATCAACATTATTGGCGGCAGCGGTTTGCTCCAGCTCGTTGTGGATGGCGCATAGATTTCGCCAGTTGGTGCTGGTGACACGCCGCGTCGCCTCCTGCGCGACCATGCCTTCAAGTATCGCCATGACCGGGAAAACATCGTCCAAATCTTGTTCGGACAATTCGGTGACATAACAGCCGCGACGCGGTTTTAACACCACTAGACCTTCGGCAGCCAGTACCTTCAAGGCTTCGCGCAATGGCGTTCGGCTGATGCCGTAATCGGCAGCGAGAGCTTGCTCGTCCAGCCACGCGCCGGGCTTGAGTTCATGGGCAAAAATTTTGCTGCGCAACTGCTCGGCCACTTGTTCGTAAAGCGCAGGTTGAGCCAGTGACAGTGTGGGCGTTCTTGCATTCATAATTATGGATGCAGTATTATATGGACACGCATACTTGTCAATAGTGCCAAGGCGGCGCATCGTGCGGTATGGGGCAGACAACAGCGTATCACCGGTACCAAAGCCAAAAGGTTTCTTATGACTATCGAAAACCCAACCCAACCCACACTAGCCGACTGGCAAAAATCTGCTGCCAAATCGGCACCTGATGGTAATGTGGAAAAACTTGACTGGCAGACGCCGGAAGGTATTACAGTCAAAGCGCTTTACACCAAAGCTGATACCGACGATCTGAAAAACGTCGATACGCTACCCGGCTTCGCGCCTTACTTGCGCGGTCCGCAAACGACGATGTACGCCGTGCGGCCGTGGACGATACGTCAATACGCCGGATTCTCTACCGCCGAAGCTTCCAACGCCTTCTATCGCCAAGCGCTTGCCGCAGGCGCGCAAGGCGTTTCGGTGGCTTTCGATTTGGCCACTCATCGCGGTTACGACTCCGATCATCCGCGCGTCACTGGCGATGTGGGCAAGGCCGGCGTGGCGATAGATTCGGTCGAGGACATGAAGATTTTGTTCGACGGAATTGATCTGGCCAAAGTGTCGGTGTCGATGACCATGAATGGCGCGGTGTTGCCAATTCTCGCCGGTTATATCGTCGCCGCGGAAGAACAGGGCGTCGCGCAGGACAAACTTTCCGGCACGATACAAAACGACATCCTCAAAGAATTCATGGTGCGCAACACTTACATTTATCCGCCCGAACCATCAATGCGGATTGTTGCTGACATCATCGGCTACAATCCGCATTGATGGTTCGGGCGGATAAATGTAAGTGTTGCGCACCATGAATTCTTTGAGGATGTCGTTTTGTATCGTGCCGGAAAGTTTGTCCTGCGCGACGCCCTGTTCTTCCG
>JANYAW010000004.1 GCA_025361105.1 Rhodocyclaceae bacterium
GGCGGGGATGACGCCGCGCGCAATGAGATTGGCACGCGAGTCGTAGTAGATGGTGATGATTTCGTCGGGCGTATCGCTGTTGCGGGCGAACTCGGTGTAGCGCGTGGGTGAATGTTCGCGCTCGCCGTGGCCGGTACCGAGTTTCTTCTGTTGCGCTTCATCATCGACGCGGCTATCCGGCGCTCTGGCGCGACGCTCGGCGAGGGCGCCGACTGCACTGTCCTTGACCTCGTTGCGAGCCAGATTGGCGAGACTTCGGCTGTCACTCACACTGCTTTCCTTCATTACCGGCGACGGCACTGGCGCAGGTGGTAGTGCGGGGCTGGCTGATTCGTTGCGGGCGAAGTCAGTGGCGGATTTATCTGCGGAGGATTTGGCTTGCGAATTGGCACGCCAGGAATCCATCGGCTGCGTATAGGGCACTACGGCGACCGGCGCTGGCGCCGTTTTCTCGCGATATACCGCGATGCCGATCACACCGACATTACCCGGACGTCCGGTGCGCGCCGCATAGGAGTTGGGCAGCGCGGTGAACACAAACTGGGCGACATCGTCCATGGTCTTGCGCCAGCCGGTGACACCATAACTTTGCCCGCCGCTGAGCACATAGCCGGATTGCAGCGTCGCGGCGTTCTGGCCGGTGAGCACGTTGATGCCATCGACCGAAAGCACGGTGAGTACGCGGTCGCCACGATTGCTTTTGAGTTCGACAAAGTAGGCATCGCCCGGCGTGCCGGCGACATAGAGTTTGCCTTCGTGGCGATACGGGGTAAGCCGTTCGCCGGTGCTGCGATTGACTATTGAGACGTCGACCATTCGTGCGGCCAATGTGGTTTGCGAGCAAGCCAGCATGGCGAGCAGGCTGGCTGCGCCGATAACGCGGGACGCGATACGGGATGCCAGCGTAGGTGTAGCTGTGCGAGTTTTCATGATGTTCTCCGTTTTGAGGAAGCATTGCGATGTCCGCAAGCCTATAAACGGAGGACTTCAGGGAAAGGGGTTAAGGAGATTTCACCTCGAGCAAATCATCCGGCAGTGCTACGCCCGGGTAACGCTTGCGAAAACGCTCCAGGCTTTGCGCCGCTTCAGCGTTGCGTCCAGCGGCACGCAGTTTGCGGATTTGGTCCAGCCATGCTTCGGGCATCGCGGCATCGTCTGTTGCGTCGGCTTCTTTGAGCATGGCCGGACTGGCTATCCGCTTGGCCGAAGCTTTGGTGGCTTGATCGGACATTGCTTCAGCCCTTGGCATGGCGAGTGCCGGTGCGGGAGACGGTGGTGCAACTATCGCGGGCGGTGGCGCGGCGGGCGCGACGACGGCTTTGCGTAGCTCAACGTTCGCTGGGGCGTCTGCTGTTGCAACAGGCTTGGCAAGCGAGCCGATTGCGCTGCTTACAGACTTTGCTTTGTCCTGGCGCTCAGTGAACGCTTGTGGTTCCGCCACGGCGGCGGGCGGTGGTGCGATGTCTTGTTTCTTTTCCGCTTTCGGTGTTTGGTCGTTCGTCGCCGTCTCTCTCATTGGTGCTTGAACCATTGTCGCCGGCTCGGCGCGCGCATCACTGTTTTTAGTTTTACCGGCTAACTTAGGCGGAATATCTGCGCTGCTGATCTCGTCACGCAAGGCACGTTCTTGTTCGTCAATGACCGTCCATGTGAGCGACAATCCCAAAATCATCACCGCTGCGGTCGACATTGGCCTGGCCCAGGTTTTCCACCACGGCATAGCTGGCTTGGTCTTCTGCGTTTTGTCGGCAAGCAGCTCGTTGCGTGCCGCATCGAGGATGCGTCGATCGAGCAGCGCATCCGGTTCTTCCCCGGCGCCTTCGCGATACAGCGCATGCAGCTCGCGCGCGGCTGAGTTCGGCAAATCGGCTGGGCTGGGGTTGGCAGGAATGCTCATCGCAAGTCCTCCAGTTCTTGCCGCAGCCGTGCATAGGCATAGCGCAGGCGACTTTTCGCGGTTTCGAATCCACACGCAGTGGCGTTGCCGATTTCCTCGACCGTCAGCCCACCTTCGGCGGCCAGCAAAAAGGCTTCGCGCTGTGTGGCTGGCAATGTGGCTATCGCCGCCATCAGTCGACCGGCCAGTTGCGCGCGCTCTACTTGTCGCTCGGGTTGCTCAGTGGCAGGTGCCGGGTATTCCGGCGGATCGCCTTCATCGTCGACCGCATCGACTTCAAATTCGGCCAGCCGTCCGGCCGCGCGGTAGCTATCGATCAGACGATTATGCGCAATGCGATACAGCCAGGTGCTGAACTTGGCGGTCACCTCATAGTTACTGCGCGCACGTATCACCGACATCCAAATCTCCTGAAACATTTCGTCCGCCTGCTCGCGCCGCCCGCACTGGCGCAACAGATAGCGAAACAAGCTGGCCCGATGGCGCGCATAAAGCCCATCAAAGGCCGCGGCATCGCCATCGCGATAGGCCAGCATAAGGGCTTCGTCCGTACGCGGATCATCCATGCGTTCAGTGTAAACGCTGGCGCGGTGATATCGGGGCTAAGGTGATGACCGACTGGCCAGTTGGTGCTGGCGACACGCCGTAGCGTAGTCAAGCCGCAACGAGCGTGTCCTCGGTTTGGCCGTTCAAACGCTAATCAGCGTGGCGGCAAATATTTTTGCGGGTCGACTGGCTCGCCTTGGAAGTGAATTTCAAAATGCAATTTTGATGGACCGGCATTGCTGCTGCTCAGCTTTGCAATTTTCTCGCCGCGTGTGACGTTCTGGCCTTCGGCGATCAACGCTTCGCTGGCGTGGGCGTAGACCGAAACGTAGTCGGGCGAATGGCGAATGATGATGAGCTTGCCGAAGGCGTGAATTCCTGGCCCGGCGTAGATTACGCGACCGTCGCTCACGGCGACAATTGAATCGCCCGCTTTGCCAGCGATGTCAACACCATTGAAAATGCCCGCAATGAAAGGCACGTTGACAGCGCCCGACAGCGGCCAAAGCCAATGGGCTGTTGCGCGCAACTTTAGCTTCGCATCGGCATAAGTAACTTGCTCAATCTTTTGCAGTTGCGCCAGCGCTTCCATCGAATATGCGTGCTTTCCGCCCTTGGGTTCGCGCTTGAGCTTGTCCATCGGATCAAGCTCGGTCAATCGCATTTCATCCAAGCCTTTTATCGGAAAGGTCTCGGCGATTGACGGCGATGCTGTGGTTTGGAGCAAGGCAATCGGACTCAGTGACGGCGTTGATACCGGTGGCGGCGAAAGCGGTGGCGGTGGAATTTGCGCCGATTCTGCTAGTGGTATGAGCATCGATATCTGGTTGGGCGTGGTTATAGGCGTCGGCGTCGGTACGGATGCCGAGCTTGAATCGATAACGGCTATTGACGTTTGCGTCGCGGCTGAAGGTAATGACGTTGGTGTTGGTGTTGGTGAAATTTCCACCAATTCTGTTCGCGTTTTAGGTATCGATAGAAGTAACGGCGGTGGCGGTGGCGATGCGGGCAAGGACGCTGAACTTGCATCGGTGAAGCTTACGGAAGATTGCGTCGATGCTGACGGTGATAGCGGCGTTGGCATTGATATTGATGCTGGGGAAATCTTCACCATTTCTGTTGGCGGTTTGGGTATCGATAGCGGCAGAGTCGACGACGCGGGTAAGGGCACTGGACTCGCATCGGTGAAGCTTATGGATGATTGCTTAGAGATTGATGGCGTTGTTGTTGGTGTAGATCTTGGTGTTGGTGAAATTTCCACCAATTCCGTTCGCGTTTTGGGTATCGATAGCAGCAACGTCGGCGACGGTGCGGGCAAGGACGCTGAACTTGCATCGGTGAAGCTTACGGAAGATTGCGTCGAGACAGATGGTGATGACGTTGTTGGTGTTGAGGTAGGGGGCAGTATCAGCGTCGAGCTTGGCGTTGGCTCTGACGCCAACGCAGGAGGTGGTTGCGTTATCGTTACGGTAACCGGCACTGGCTCCGGCACCATTGCCGGCGTTGGCGGCAGTATCAGCGTCGAGCTTGGCCGTGGCGTTGGCGTTGGCGCCGATGCTGAAGGTGCCTGCGTTATCGTTACTTTAACTGGTACTGGCTCTGGCAATATTGCCGGCGCTGGTGTTGGCAATGGTACTGACGCTGGAGGTGGTGTTGGTGCGAGCGCAGGTGCTAGGGCGGGTGTTGGCGTTGAGGCAAGGGTAGGGAGCACTATCGGCGTCGAGGTCGGCAGTGGTGTTGGCGCAGATGCTGAAGTTGGTTGCGTTATCGTTACTGTAACCGGTGCTGGTACTGGCGATATTGCTGCTGTTGGTGTCGGTGGTGTCAGAGTTGGCGTCGGTGTTATTGGTGTCGGAGTTGGTGTTGGTACCGGCACGGGAAGCGGCGTTGAGGACTGTGCAGGCACAGGTTCCAGGCTTGGTTTTGGTGTTGGGGAAGGGATCGGAGCCGGAGTTGCCACTGGTGGTCGTGCTAGCGGCGGTGCGAATGCGGGTGCGGCAATATGGCTGGGTAAATCAACAAACACCGGCGTACCGGGTGTACCTGGCGTGCCGGGCGGATAGAGGCGCAAAGTTTGGCCGACGTAAATTAACTCGGGATTGCGTTGATTGTTCCAGGCAGCAAATTCTTCTGCATTGAGCCCGAACGCGAGCGCGATCGCAGGGAATTTGTCTCCCTTCTGAACCTTGTACATTTTGTTGCGATAGTCGACCGGCGCAGGAGCATCACTGCGCGCCGTGGTCTCGACCATCGGCTTGTCCGAATCCGTGACGGGTGAAGGCTGGGCATCGGCTTGCATGCCTAGTAGAGCAATTGCGGAGATCGTAAGGTTCAAGCGCATTTGGATCGACAAATTCATTTCACACCTAACGGATACAAGTCACAAGAGAGAGAACGTGCTTATACAAAATATGCTTTTGCAAACGTCGAAAAACGGTTCTACCTTCGCCGTTGGCGTTTGCCATAAGCGGCATTGTCGCATTGAGTAGTCGCCGACTTCAATTGCAACGGCGTACGGTCAGCATCAACTGGCGCTCTGACGCGGTCGCAGTTGATAATGCCGGCCATGTCCTCAGCAACAATTTCATTTCAAACGCCACCAGTGCAACGCGCCGTATTTTCTGCGCGTGTGCTGTCCATCATCCCGCCGATGACGCAGCTGAATACGCCTTATCCGTCGACGGCATATTTGACGGGGTTTTTGCGCTCGGTTGGTATCAAAGCGATGCAGGAAGATTTGGCGCTGGCTTTGGTGTTGCGCTTGTTTTCTGCGCGTGGTTTGGAACAGGTACGGGAGCGAATCGCGGCCCAGCCGAAAGCCAAGCGCTCGCCTTTGGTTCGTGCGTTTGATGGCGCGTTCGATGCATATCACTCGACCATAGACGCGACCATTGCGTTTTTGCAAGGGTGCGACCCTACACTGGCGCACCGGATTGCGGGGCGATGTTTTTTGCCGGAGGGGCCACGTTTTACCGCGCTCGACAGCTATGTCGGTAAAGCCGGTGACGACCCGCTGGCATGGGCATTCGGCGCGCTGGGTGTGCAAGACAAAGCGCGGCATTTGGCGACCCTGTATTTGAATGATTTGGCCGACGTGTTGCGCGAGGCGATTGATACACGATTTGAATTTGTCCGCTATGCCGAATCACTGGCGCAATCGCAGGCGAGTTTCGATCCACTGGCGCAGGCGCTTGCTGCACCGCTGAATTTAGTGGATGAAACTTTGCGCGAATTGACGCTTGCCACCGTTGCAAAACACACACCAAAAGTGGTGCTGATTTCCGTGCCTTTCCCCGGCGCGGTGTATGCGGCGTTTCGTATCGCGCAGACGATCAAGTTGCACGATGCGAGCATCGTCATCGTGCTTGGCGGCGGTTATGTGAATACAGAATTGCGCGAACTCGCTGAGCCGCGCGTGTTCGATTTTTTTGATTACGTCACGCTTGATGATGGCGAGCGGCCCGTGTTGGCGTTGCTCGAATACCTGGCAGCGCGCCGTACGGCGACGCAATTGGTGCGAACTTTTGTGCGTGATGCGGATGGCATCGTGCGTTACATCAAGCACATTGAGCCTGACGTGCCATTCGCACAAATCGGCACGCCGACGTGGGACGGCCTTCCCATAGGCAACTATTTGTCGCTGCTCGACATGCTCAACCCCATGCACCGCCTCTGGTCCGACGGGCGCTGGAACAAGCTGACCGTGGCGCATGGTTGTTATTGGAAAAAATGCAGTTTTTGCGATGTGTCGCTGGACTACATCGCGCGCTATGAAACGGCTTCGGCATCCTTGCTGGTCGACCGCATCGAAGAAATTATTACTGAAACCGGACAAAGTGGATTCCATTTTGTTGACGAAGCTGCGCCGCCAAAAACACTTAAAGCATTAGCCGAGGAATTGCTCAAGCGCCAGCGCAAAATTTCCTGGTGGGGCAACATCCGCTTTGAAAAATCCTTCAGCCCAGAGCTATGCGAATTGCTTGCCGAGAGTGGCTGCATTGCGATTTCCGGCGGACTGGAAGTCGCCTCTGACCGGCTGTTGGCACTGATGAAAAAAGGCGTGTCAATCGCCCAAGTGGCGCAGGTGACACGCGCGTTTTCAGATGTCGGGATTTTGGTGCATGCCTACTTGATGTACGGCTTCCCGACGCAAACGGTGCAAGACACGGTCGACGCGCTCGAGTATGTGCGTCAACTTTTTGCCGCCGGCTGCATTCAATCCGGCTATTTCCATCGCTTCGCCTGCACCATACATTCGCCCGTCGGTATTGCGCCACACGAATACGGCATCACGCTAAAACCCCTGCCACACGGAGCATTTGCCAAGAACGACGTACAGTTCATCGACCCCACCGGTGTCGACCACGATGCGCTCGGCGTGGCACTAAACAAGGCGCTGTACAACTACATGCATGGCATCGGTTTGGACGATGACGTGCGCAAATGGTTTGTCGCGGGCACGCCAAAAACACGGGTGGCGAAAAATTTTGTGGCGCGGGCGTTGAGTGAAAATTCTCGCGAATGATTTGCCAGTTGGTGCTAGTGACACGCTGTCAAAAATTGCCTCATCAAAAAACCATCCTCGCAAAAAAGCCGTTTCCAAAATGACCAAACAACTTGATCTGGCCAGCGCCCGCGCACTCCATCTCGCTGCGCAAGGTCTGCTCACGGCGCCGCGCCGCAAAGCCACCAAAGCTGATGTATTGACCACCATAGTGCGCATGGCGCTGCTGCAAATCGACACCATTTCGGTCGTCGCGCGCAGTCCGTATTTCGTGTTGTGGAGCCGGCTTGGACATTACGATATGCAGTGGCTGGAGCAACATTTAAGCGAGGGAAATTTATTTGAATACTGGGCACACGAAGCCTGTTTCGTGCCGACCGCTGACTACGGCTTGCTGCGTCATCGCATGCTTGATCCGGCCGCGATGGGTTGGAAATATTCGGCGAACTGGATTGCCGAGCACAAATCCGACATCAAGAAAATTCTCAAGCAGGTGACGGAGAATGGTCCCGTGCAATCCAAAGATTTCGCCCGTGCCGATGGTAAAAAAGGCAGTGGCTGGTGGGATTGGAAACCAGAAAAGCGTCACCTCGAAGCGCTATTCACCACTGGAGAATTGATGGTGAGTGAACGCCGAAGTTTTCAGCGCGTGTATGACCTAAGGTCGCGCGTCCTGCCGTATTGGGACGACAAGCAACACCTGCCAACCAAGGAGCTGGCGCAGACCGAAATGATTGCCAAATCCTGCCTTGCGCTGGGCATCGTGAAAGCCGATTGGGTCGGCGATTACTACCGCCTCAAGCGTGGCAAATACGCGGCAGCCTTACACGAATTGGCTGATGCAGGAGAATTGCTACCGGTGCGAGTAGAAGATTCGCCTGCCGACTTTTTTGTGCATCGCGAGCTGGCCGCATTGCTCGACAGCGCCAATAACGGCAA
>JANYAW010000009.1 GCA_025361105.1 Rhodocyclaceae bacterium
CACCAACCGCGATCTCTTGCGACTTGAAGAAGAGCTCGCTGATGGTTTAGGCGCGACAGTGAAAATTGCCGCCAATCGCAAAGGTGTCGGTAGCGTCAATATTCGATTTGGCAGTCTTGACCAACTCGACGGGTTGATTGCCCGCTTGAGTCGACCGACGGTCAAGTAACGGCGTGTCACCAGCATCAACTGGCGAGCGGTATCGGATTATGCGAAACGTATTTTGAGTGTGTGATTGCAGCAAAAATGTTTGACGCACTTTGCACAAACGCTTATATTTCCGCCCTCTACGATGTGGCTTGTGGCTTAGATGTTTAGCGCGATTCTGCATCAATGCATTGCAACAGCCTTAGCCGCAGGATTATCATGGCTGTGGCTGGGCTCGCAAGGCGCGGTATCCGCTAGTTTGGGTGGTGCAGTGATTGTGCTTCCCAACCTGATGTTTGCCTTAAGTCTTTGGGTGGCGGCAAAAAGTGGCATTGCATCGGTAACACGGTTTTTTGTAGGTGAATTTTTTAAGGTGACGGCAACTTTAGCGTTGCTCCTAATTGTGGCGTTGGCGTATCGAGACCTGCACTGGCTGGTATTTTTGGCCGGCATGTTCGTAGCGCTGAAAGCAAATCTGTTTGTGATATTGACGAAGGCCTAAGCATGGCAGCAGAGCACGCACCGAACGCAACTGAGTACATCGTCCACCACTTGACCCATCTCAATAGTCTTGGTGGGGCTAAGCAAAGTGGTCTAGTTGATTTATCGGTCATTCATATTGACACCTTGTTTTGGTCGATTTCGCTTGGCCTATTCGGTGTCTTGCTTTTGGCGTGGGCTGCACAAAAAGCCACTTCTGGCGTACCAAGTCGTTTCCAAGCTGCTGTCGAAATTTTGGTCGAAATGGTCGAATCGCAATCCAAATCCATTGTTCACGGTGATCGCAGTTTCATCGCACCGGTTGCACTCACCGTATTTGTCTGGATTTTTTTCATGAACGCGATGGATCTGTTGCCGCTTGATGTACTGCCCAACATTTGGTCCTGGATGTTCGGCATGGCCGGGCACGACCCTCACCACGCCTTCATGCGCACTGTCCCGACCGCCGACTTGAATGCCACTTTGGGCATGTCGATGGGCGTGTTGATGCTGTGTATTTTTTACAGCATCAAAATCAAAGGCCTTGGCGGTTGGATACACGAATTATTCACCGCGCCGTTCGGGAATCATCCCTTGCTCTATCCGTTCAATTTCGCGATGCAGATGATTGAATTCGTCGCCAAAACGTTGTCACATGGTATGCGGCTTTACGGCAACATGTACGCGGGCGAACTTATTTTCATGCTGATCGCCCTGATGGGCGCAGCCTGGGCAGGCACTGCGTCAGGTGCATTGTTGTGGATCGGCGGTGTTTTCGCTGGCACCGTGTGGTCGATTTTCCACATCCTGATCATCACTTTGCAAGCCTTCATTTTCATGATGCTGACGCTGGTTTATATCGGCCAAGCGCACGAAACGCACTAATTTCCAAAGCCAAAGTCTCAATCGTTAAAATCTAAATCTGTTACTAAAGGAGTTGTCATGGAACAAATCATCGGTCTTGTTGCTGTTGCTGCCGGCCTAATTATTGGTCTTGGTGCTGCCGGAGCTTGTATCGGCATCGGCATCATGGGTAGTCGTTTTCTGGAAGCTTCGGCACGCCAGCCTGAACTTATGAACACCTTGCAAACCAAGATGTTCCTGTTGGTTGGTCTGATCGATGCTTCTTTCATTATCGGCACCGGTATTGCGCTGTGGTACACAACTGCAAACCCATTCCTGGCCGGCCTCGCCAAGTAATCGTCTTGCTTAACAATTAAGGAGCGATACCTTGAACCTGAATGCAACGCTGATAGCTCAGCTCGTTGTGTTCCTAATTTTGGCTTGGTTCACGATGAAATTCGTGTGGCCACCCATCATGAAGGCACTCGACGAGCGTAGAAGCCAGATAGCCGACGGCCTTGCCGCCGCAGACAAGGCCAAAACCGATTTGTCCCATGCGGGAAAAAAAGCCGGGGAAGAATTGCGTCTAGCACGCGAGTCAGCAGCCGAGTTTCGTAGCGGCGCAGAACGGCAAGCAGCCAAGTTGATTGAGGATGCCCGCAATGAGGGTGCGCTAATAGTCAAAGCGGCCAGAGATGCGGCGCAAGCCGAGGCAGGTTTAGCTTCACAAAAGGCGAAAGAAGCGCTGCGCGAGCATGTCGCTGCCTTGGCTGTCGCTGGTGCCGAGCGTATTCTGCGCAAAGAAATTAACGCCCAAGTACACGCCGAGTTGCTCACGCAACTTAAAGCGGAGTTGTAATTCGTCATGGCCGAAAATCTCACGCTTGCACGTCCCTATGCGGAGGCGGCATTTTTGCTGGCTAAGAGTGCGAGCGACTTACCTGCTTGGTCAACATCCTTAGCGCAGTTAGCTGCTGTTACGGCGAGCGCGCAGATGGTCGAATCGATAGGCAATCCGCGCATGAGTCCCGCTCAGCTTACGCAGCTGTGTATTCAAGTCGCGTCGGGAAGTGCAGCCATTTCGACTGATCAGCAAAATTTCGTTCGGGTGCTAGTTGATAACCAGCGTTTGAGTGTGCTCACCGAAATCAGCACACTATTCGACTTACTCAAGCACGCGCACGAAGGTGTGAAAGATGCAGAAATCACTTCTGCTTTTGCGCTCGAT
>JANYAW010000061.1 GCA_025361105.1 Rhodocyclaceae bacterium
CGGGATTGCCGCAAACCACTGCAGCGGCGACTTGACCAATTAATATAGCGAGCGGGAAATTCCATGGACTGATACAGGCGATAGGCCCGCGCGAAGTCAGGCGCAGCACGTTGGATTCGCCGGTCGGGCCGGGCAAAGAAACGGGTGCCAAAACACGCTCGGCCTCATTAGCGTAGTAGCGCAAAAAGTCGACGGCCTCGCGCACTTCGCTAATCGCATCGGGCCAGGATTTATATGCTTCGAGCACCAAATCTGCGGCCCAATCATCAAGCTGATTTTCCATTTCGTCAGCAGCACGACGCAGCATATTCGCGCGATCTGCAACCGGCATGGCTTCCCATTTTGGCCATGCCGCCATTGCGCTGGCGCGCGCGGCAATTAACATTCCGCCGGTCGCATCCGCAGCGGGAGTTGTGCACTTTTTTGCTGCCGCAAAGGCTTTACTCAAGGCTTCGCGGCTTGGTTGTTCGTGCATATCGAGTCCTCGTGCAAGTGTTCGTGGTTGGTCGCCGTTTTCAAAGCCTAGCCAGCCAGTTGGTGCTGGTAACACGCCGCTGACTAAGCTCGAGTCGGTCGGCAGCTTGAGCAGCATATCCACTGGCGTTGATGGGTCAGCAAGCAGCCGCACAAAACTCGTATTCGCACCATTTTCCAGCAGTCGACGAACCAAATACGCCAGTAAATTTTCGTGCGCACCTACCGGTGCGTAGATGCGCTTACGCAGCGTCGGCTGATCTTTGTCGAGCACGTCGAGTAGCGTGTCGGCCATGCCATGCAAGCCCTGCCACTCCCAATCGCTAACACCTTCCTGGGCGGCGAGAAATTGCACGGCCGAAAGGCTCAGCGGGTTGTGGGTGGCGAATGCCGATTGAATCACATCGCTAGCTTTGAGCATGCGCTGCGCGCAAGCCAAATAGCAAAGGTCAGTTTCGTGTTTTCGTGTGAACACCGGATAAGTCGCCAAGCCCAACTCTTGCGCACGTTTGATTTCGCTATCCCAATACGCACCTTTGACCAGACGCACCATCAAGCGGCGTTGATGCTTGCGCGCCAGTGCGGCAACGGCATCGATTACTTCCGGTGCCCGGGTTTGATAGGCTTGCACGGCGAGGCCAAGCCCGGTCCACGTGCGGGTTTCGGGAATGCGACTCAATCGCTCCAACAATGCATCGAGCACATCGAGCGACAATTCCAGACGCCAACTTTCTTCCGCATCCAGCGTCAAATGAATGTTGGCGCGACAGGCTTCGAGCGCCAAATCCTGCAATACGGGCAGCAAGCGGCCTTGCAATTGCGCTGCGTGTGCAGGCTCGTAGCGCGGCTCCAGTGCAGAAAGTTTTATCGAAATGCCATCGCAATGCATCACCGACGAACCGGTATCGCGCCGCAAGCGAAAAATCGCTGCACGATAGGCTTCGGTGTAACGCGCCGCATCCGTCATCGTGCGCGCACCTTCGCCGAGCATGTCGAATGAATGCCATGTTTGTGCGTGTTTGCGACCACCTGCACGCTTTATCGCGCCATCGATGTCGTGCGCAAAAACGAACTGCGTGCCCATATGTTCGAGAACCTTTGCTGCAACATCGGCGATTGGGGTCGAAGTCCATCGCGCCAGCAAATTCCGGTCACGGGCGTTCAAACATTTCTGCGCGAAATCCAGCGCGTGCGACGACAATTTGCTGATACCTTCGGCGCTCACCGCATGCAAATCAAATCGACCGCGCGCCAATTGATCGGTCATGAAATCCAGCGCCGTGGCACGATCAGGAATCCGCAACAGTGCTTCGACAAGGCGCATCAAGGCGCGACCTTCGTCACCTGTCAGCGGGTAATCCACCATGATGCGCTGCACCGAACCGACTGGTGCAGGCTTCTCTCGCAAGGCCAGCAACCAACGACGAGCGGTGGCTTGGACGGCCGGCCAATTGCCGAACAAGTCGGTAACTTCGGCGGCAAGTATCGCCAGCAAAACGTCGTGAGGGATTTCGGGTGACGACAAACGGGGCATGGATATTTGCTCATGATAAGTTCGCTTGAGGCAGAGCCTAGCGCGAAATACTGCTTCCCGCAAAGTGCAGTAGTCACGGATTTGTTTTACGGCACATGTCTGACGTGAGTAGTTTTAATCTGCATCTGAGACAGGTTCGTTTGCCTCCTTAATTTATTCCGTGAGAAACATCGCCACGACTGCCGCAGCCATTACGGCTGTGGCAATCCAGCCCGACACCACGTGGCGTTTTGATAGTGTGTAGTCACCCAAAACTTCACGCTTGCTGCCCATCCACATCATCACCGCCATAATCGGAACCGCAATCACGCCGTTGACAACGGCGCTCCAAACTAGCGCCTTGATTGGGTCAAGTCCGGTGAAATCGATCAAGGTACCGATCAGCGTCGACGCCGCGATCACGCTGAAAAACCCTTTCGCTTCGAGCAGGTCATGATCAAGCCCGGAACGCCAGCCGAAGGCGTCCGCCACCGCGTACGCGGCTGATGCAGCAAGCACAGGAACGGCAAGCATGCCGGTACCGATAATGCCTAGCGAAAACAACACGAAAGTGAATTCGCCCGCCAGCGGACGCAAAGCTTCAGCCGCTTGTTTGGTGGTCTGTATGTCGGTAATGCCGTTCTGGTTTAGCGTCATTGCAGTAGCGAGCATGACGCAAAACGCCACCAGATTTGAAAAAATCATCCCGGCCACAGTGTCAAGTTTGATGCGCGACAAATGCTCGTGTACAAAACTGGCGTGGGTGGCCAGGCTCGCGCCGATAGCGCCCTCCATAAGTTGTCGTTGCTCGGCTTCTTGTGATGCTTGCCAAAAGAAAAGATAAGGGCTGATGGTCGTTCCCAACACCGCGACCACCATCATCCAGTACGTCCCGCCAAATTGCAGCGTAGGAATAATTGCGCCGATCAGCACGCGTTCCCAATGCACATGCAGCATGAAGACCACCGCGACATAAGCAAGCAAGGTCAAGGTGAGCCACTTCAGCACTCTGATCATCGCATCAAAGCTAAGCCAGATCGGCAGTACGGTACACACGACGCCAAATACCAGCGCATGACCGTGTTCGGGGCCACCGACGATCAACTGTAGCGCTTCACCCATCGCTGCAACATCGGCGGCGATGTTAAGGGTATTGGCGAACACCAGCAGCGCGACAATCGCAACCGTTACCCACTGCGGCAATGCCCGCTTGATGTTGGCCGCCAAGCCCTGACCGGTGAGCCAGCCAATGCGGGCGCTGACCATTTGTATGCTGATCATCAAGGGGGTAGTGAGCACTAGTGTCCATAACAGGCCGCCACCAAATTGCGCACCTGCTTGCGAATAAGTGGCGAGGCCGCTGGGATCGTCGTCAGCCGCACCAGTAATCAGGCCAGCGCCCAGTTGGTTGGCAAATTTTTGCGCGCGGTGAATTGTCAGCAGAGAGGTTTGTCGCATTGAGGAACTCAACAGTTAAAGCGGGAAAGAGACACTTGTTCAGTTTATCCGTGACCAGCCGCCAAATTTCTAATCTGCCTATCAACGACTTTTTATGTCATCGGATTGATTGTCACAGTGAGTTAATTACTAACCCGCCCTCTTCTGATATCCAGAGAATCGAACCAACTCAGGCCGGCAATTTCGCCGTCAAATGCGGCGCGATGACTTGTAGCAATTGACTAAAAATTTTCGGGTTGCCGCCGACGATATTTCCTGTCGTCATATAGGCTGCTTCACCCGACAAATCGCCGACCAGACCACCCGCTTCGCTGACCAATAAAGTTCCGGCGGCCATGTCCCACGGGGCAAGGCCGAGTTCCCAAAAGCCATCCATGCGGCCGCAGGCAACCCATGCCAGATCAAGTGAAGCCGCTCCGGGGCGACGCATGCCAGCGGATTTTTGCGCGATATCTTTGAATATCGACAGATAACTGTCGACATGATCAAACATGCGATAGGGAAATCCGGTGCCAATCAATGCGGCGTCGAGTCGTATGCGATTGCTAACGCGAATGCGTTTCTCATTCATGAACGCGCCGCCACCCTTGGTGGCGGTGAAAAGTTCGTTGCGATTCGGATCAAACACCAAGCCGTGCTGCATCACGCCTTTGTGCGCCAGCCCAATTGAAATCGCATATTGCGGAAAACCGTGAATGAAATTGGTCGTGCCATCGAGTGGATCGATGATCCACTGGTGCTCGGCATCCGCTGCCGTGCCTGCGTTGCCGGACTCCTCTGCTAATATTCCGTAAGCGGGATAAGCCTCTTGTAGCACTTCAATAATCGCAGCTTCCGCTGCCTTGTCGACCTCGGTTACGAAATCACTTTGTTGTTTGACGGCGACCGTCAGCTTGTCAACATCCAAGCTAGCGCGGTTGATGATACTGGCGGCGCGACGAGCCGCCTTGACGGCAATATTCAGAATGGGATGCATGGGATTTATGGAAAAGCGCGCCGAGAACAACAGCACCAAGGACGCAATTCTAATATGAACGCCGCCGCCACTACATTTAACGGCGTGTCATCAGCACCAACTGGCGAGTTGGCACCGCTGTTCTCGCCGCTGTTCTCACGAATTCGCATCGTGCTCTCGCACACCAGCCACCCGGGCAACATCGGTGCCGCAGCGCGGGCGATGAAGACGATGGGTCTGTCGCGCCTGGTGTTGGTTAATCCAAAAACTTTCCCCGATGCACAAGCCGATGCAATGGCCGCAGGCGCGAACGATGTGTTGGCCAAGGCGCAAGTGGTGGCAAGTTTGAGCGAAGCGCTGTTCGGCACCACGCTCGCCATCGCCCTCACCGCGCGCCGCCGTGAGCTGGCCGCGCCACCAATGTGGGCGGCTGATGCAGCGAGTGAAGTCGTGGCGCACAGCGGCGAAATCGCGTTGGTGTTTGGCAATGAAACTTCGGGCTTGTCCAACGCCGAACTCGCGCAATGCGGCGCTTGGGCAATGATTCCGGTCGACGCCGAGTTCAGCTCACTGAACGTTGCCGCCGCCGTACAAATCATGTGTTACGAAATACGCCAAGCCGCCATTGCGCCAGGCGAGCTGCCAGTGATTTCCGGCGCAGGAATGCTCGCCACTCATGACGATGTCGAACGCCTGCTGGCGCATTTTGAACAGGCCGCGCTAGGCAGTGGATTTCTCGATCCGGCCTCGCCCAAACGCCTGATGCTGCGCCTGCGCCGCATGTTTGGCCGCGCGCAACTGGAGCGCGAGGAAGTCGCGATATTGCGCGGCTTGCTCGCTTCATTTGAAGATCAGCGGCGATAATCCTTGTTCGTTGTTCACATCAGGAATAAAAAAATCATGAGTGCATTTTTCTTCCCACGACTTCGCGAGGACATCGCCTGCGTATTCGAGCGCGACCCTGCCGCACGTTCGACATGGGAAGTGCTCACCTGTTACCCGGGCTTCCATGCGCTGGTCATGCATCGTCTATCGCACTGGCTGTGGGGTCACCGCCTGCGCTGGCTGGCGCGGTTCTCGTCGCATGTAACCCGTTGGGCAACCGGCATCGAAATTCACCCCGGCGCAACCATCGGACGGCGCGTTTTCATCGACCACGGCATGGGCATCGTGATTGGTGAAACGGCCGTCATCATGGACGAATGCACGCTCTACCACGGCGTGACTTTGGGTGGCACCTCATGGAGTGGTGGCAAGCGCCACCCTACACTTGAGGCCGGCGTAGTGATTGGCGCGGGAGCAAAAATTTTAGGACCAGTCACGCTGCATGCCGGAGCAAAGGTAGGCTCCAACGCCGTAGTTGTGCGCGACGTGCCTGCCGGTGCAACAGCAGTCGGCATTCCTGCGCGCATTGTTGAAGCCGCCAAAGATTTGGCACGCGAAGAAAAAGCCGAAAAAATGGGCTTCTCGGCCTACGCGATTTCCCGCACCGAAGATGACCCGGTCGCGCAAGCGATACACGGATTGCTGGACCATGCGGTGGAAACCGATAGGCGCATTGAATGCATGCTCAAGACCATGGCAGCGGCTGGCGTTAGCTTACCAAGTGATGTGGAGAATTGCGATAAATTTGATGCGGGGTATTTGTCGAAGATTGTTGATTAGCTGGCGAATTTTTTCCATGAAAATTTTGTGAACCTTAGAGCACTTGCGACCTGCGTCGGCTTGATGAGCACTCTTGTAGCTGCGGAATCTATCGCTCCCGCTCCACCGAAGCTGCTTTTTGCTCAAATCAAACGCCTGACTGATCTCCTTAGCGATGAGTATGCCGTTGGCTATCCGGAAGCAATGCTGGTTCAGACACTTAAGCTCGATGCAGGCGATGAAATTGTCTTAGCTGTTTTCACAATTGAAGGTTTTGGCGGCGGGAACAACCACAAGCAATACCTTGCTGTCTTTTCACCTGCGATGAAGGAAAAGAGAAAGCAGCATTTCACGCTCATTGCCGTAACTCCAATTGCTGGTAAAGGTTGGCGTGCCATTCGAAATCTCAACGCAAGAGTGAGCCGAAACATTAAAACGGGGGACATGGCAATAGCAATCGATGCGTTGGAAGTTGGCGCGGATGACGCACCTAATTTTCCGAGTAAAGCAGTAACAATCAATCTTTCGCTTCAGAACGGTCGCTTACTTGAAAAATAGGGTCGGCATCGAGTTGAATTCCACGACAAATTTAGATAGCCCAAGATTTCTCGTTTATAGGAACATCGCCCTGTTCATTTCCAACCTTCAATCCTGCCAGTTGGTGCTGGTGTGGAGTGCGGGCTTTACACAGTCAGCCCGCTACGAAGGCGCAAAGCATTGCTTTGCGAATTCCCTTCTTCGTCGCCGTGAAATCGCGCCATAGTAGTTGACTAAATCTGTCGGGATAGCCTATAGTCGACTTAACTG